>DASSAV010000027.1:0-2085 GCA_035699265.1 Rhodothermales bacterium | reverse complement strand
CGGCAGCGGGTCTTCGTGGAGGAGCAGGCGTGCCCGCCCGAGGAAGAATGGGACGCCTACGACGAAACCAGCCGCCACCTCCTCGGCATCGAGGGGGACCGGCCGGTGGCGACGGCCCGCTGGCGCGTCGTCCCGTGGGAAGGAGGTCCCGCCGCCAAGCTGGAGCGATTCGCGGTGCTAGCGGAAGCGCGTGGCAGGGGTCTCGGCCGGGCACTGGTAGGCCACGTCATTCAGGACGCCGAGCAGGCAGGATTTGCAATCTAGGTGATCCATGCCCAGGCCCATCTGCAGCGATTCTACGCCTCCTTCGGGTTCGAACCGGAGGGCGCCATCTTCGTGGAAGTGGACATTCCCCACGTCGTGATGGTCCGGCGCGGCAGGAGGGTATCGCCGTAAAGCACGAGGCGCGGGGTACCTCGTCCGGTACTCCGCGCCTCGTGTACTTCTTCGATCAGCAGGGCCGGGCGTCAATCGGCGAACGCCTGCTCGTTTTCCTGCTCCGCCTTGAGGTCAACGTCGACCACCTTCGGATTGATGCGGACCGTGGCAAGACTCTTGAGACGTTCGACTTCGTTCTGGACCGCTTCCTGTCGGCGTTGCGCCAGCATCGTCTGGCGCGCGCGCGTGGTGTCCATAGGCGCGCTGGTACGGCGTCCGGTGAGGCGGATGATGTGATAGCCGAACTGCGTGCGTACGAGTTCCGGCGTTACGTCGCCGGAGTCCGCCAGGGCGAAGGCCGCCTTCTCGAAAGGCGCTACCATCTGTCCGCGATGGAAGTAATCGAGGTCGCCGCCGTTCTGGGCCGACCCGTCCTGGCTGTGACGCTTGGCCAGCACGTCGAATGGTACCTGGCCACTCCTGGCGCTGTCCAGCACGGCCTGGGCGACACTCTTGATGGAATCCTCTTTAGCCTCGGGTGTGCCGGGGGGGACGAGGAAGAGGATATGCTGGGCACGGATCTCCTCCGACTGTTCGTTCCGGAATGCCTCGATCTCTTCCGGCGTCGGGTTGGCGGCGCTGGTCTCGAACCGCTCCTGGAGCATCTGGCCCTTGACGAAGTCGGCGATATTGGCGCGCAGACTATCCTCGGTCATGTTACGGGAGGCGAGCACTTGCTGGAAGGCCTCTTCATTGGGAAACTGGCCCTTGATCTGGCGAAGCTGTTCGTTCACCCTGGCCGTATCCGCCTGGAGGCCGAGTTGTTCCTCTTCACCGGCCACGAGGTGCTGCATGATGAAGTCCTCGACGATCGTGCGGCGGAGCTGCTTGCTCTGCTCCGGGTTGCTCTGCACGGTCGGGTACTGCTGGACGATCATATTGTACCGGTCGAAAAACTCCTTCGTCGACAGCGTATCCGAACCGAAGGTGGAGGCTACGATAGCAGCGGTAGAGGAGTCGCTGACGGGCTCACCGATTTTATAGCCCGTGCTGTCGGCGGTTGCGTCGGCTGCGCTGGCCTGCTTCTTATTGCAGCCGGTGAATACCAGAAAGAAGGCGAGCAGCATCGTGCCGAGCATGACCGGCGTGGCTGCGCCCCTGAACGAGCGGAAGTCTGACATCATGATGGGTTATTTGTGAACCGAAAGAACTGCATGGCGGGCCGCCGGGGCATCCCCCCACTTCTTTCCTTGAAGGTCTAGGCGGACGTATTCAAGATGGCGGAGGAGCGCAAGAAGCGTAGCGCAGATGGGCGCGAAACGTTACGAGATTCTCCATGCCTGTCCCGACGAATGCCCCCTTAATGCCGTGCTCACGTGTTAGTTTCCGAAGTTTGGTCTTCGCCGATTCTCCGCGAAACCCGCCGCCCGGAACCACCGTTTGTGCCTTCTCTGTTTGCGCCGCGTTCGTCTAGGGGTCTAGGACGCCGCCCTTTCACGGCGGTAACACGGGTTCGAATCCCGTACGCGGTACCAGGCTGGACGCTCGGTCCGGCTTTTTCTATATTTCGGTTCCTACGCCGCGTTCGTCTAGGGGTCCAGGACGCCGCCCTCTCACGGCGGTAACACGGGTTCGAATCCCGTACGCGGTACGTCGAGAAGCCCTCCTCGTAAGCCTGTATACCGGGCGCTTACGAGGAGGGCTTTT
>DASSAV010000026.1:0-10717 GCA_035699265.1 Rhodothermales bacterium | reverse complement strand
TGGGACCCCGAAACCTGGATGTGGCTTTTCGAGCACGTCCTGGATCGCAAGAAGCCGATCCTCAACTACTCCGGTGGGACGGAGATCAGCGGCGGCATCCTCTGCGGCAACTTCCTCCGCCCGCTGAAGCCTTGCGCTTTTTCTGGACCCGTCCCCGGCATGGACGTCGATGTCGTCAATGAGCAGGGCGAGCCGGTGCGGGGGGAGGTCGGCGAACTCATCATCCGCAAACCCTGGATCGGGATGACGCGCGGCTTCTGGGGGGATCGGCAGCGCTACATCGATACCTACTGGAGTCGCTTCCCCGGTGTATGGGTCCACGGCGATTTCGCCGCCATAGACGCCGACGGGCTCTGGTACATCCTGGGGCGCAGCGACGATACGATCAAGGTGGCGGGCAAGCGGCTCGGACCGGCGGAAGTTGAAGCCGTGGTGAACGCCGATCCGCGGGTCGCCGAGAGCGCCGCCATCGGGGTTCCGGATGAGGTGAAGGGGCAGGAGGTCGTCGTTTTCTGCGTGCCGGCACCCGGCGTCCAGCCGGACGATCAACTCCGGAAAGAGCTTCTGGCCCGCATTACGACCGAGCTGGGCAAGCCGATGAAGCCCCGCGAGCTGCGCTTCACCACTGCCCTGCCCAAGACCCGCAACGCAAAGGTCATGCGCCGCGTCATTCGCGCCGCCTATCTCGGCCAGGATCCCGGGGACGTGACCAGTCTCGAAGACGCCTCGACAGTAAATGCCATTCGGCAGTCGCGGTAGGCAGGGGCATAAAAAAACCGGACAATCGTACCTGGATCTGGCCGATTGTCCGGTGTAGTGGAGCCACGGGGATTCGAACCCCGGACCTTCGCAATGCCATTGCGACGCTCTACCAACTGAGCTATGACCCCGTTTTGCCGGGCAGCCAGTATACGCAGCCGGCGGAGAAACGGCCAACGACCTGACCGTAACTGAGCATCCTTCCACCAAGTATTCATAACAGTTGTTCCCCGCCAGCCGTGCAGATGAGACGCAGGTTTATGATCTTAAGGCGCGTCTGAAGGGGTGATTCCGTTTCTATAGAGTGAACCTGGCCGCATGGCTTTTCCTGCTGACCAACCGATACACGTCTTCAAGTTCGGCGGTACGTCTGTCGCCAGCGGCGAGCGCATCCAGCGCGTCATAGACCTGGTCCGTTCCGAACCGGATGCGGCTCGGAAGGTGGTGGTCGTTTCTGCGCTAGGCGGGGTGACGGACCATCTCATCACGATGATACAGCAGGCGCTGGCACGGACGGGTGAACACCGGCGCACGTTGCAGCGGATCAGGCAGCGCCATGAGGAAGCGCTGGGGATCCTCGTGCGCGCTGAGGAGCAGGAGAAGCTTCTCGCGGAACTGGATGACCGGTTTCGAGAGCTGGGCGAACTGCTCGACGGCGTCTACCTGTTGCGGGAATGCACGCTGCGGACACGTGATGCCATCATCGGCATGGGCGAACGGGTGTCTGCACCGCTGGTGGCAGCCGGATTCCGCACCGCCGGAATGGACGCCGTTGCGCTCGATCCGACGGCCCTGATCCGTACGGATGGCTCCTTCGGAGAGGCGAATGTGCTCTTTGAAGAAACGAATGCTATGATCCAGCGCACCTTTGAAAAGGTGCCGGTCAGGCAGATCGTCGTCGTTCCAGGCTTCATCGCACAGACGGATCGCGGGGTACGAACCACACTGGGGCGATCCGGCAGCGACTATACTGCGACAGTCATTGCCGGGGCGCTGCACGCCGAGCGCGTGACGATCTGGACCGATGTCGACGGCGTGCTCTCGGCCGACCCCCGCCTCGTCCCGGACGCTTTTCCCCTGCCGCAGCTCAGCTACCGTGAAGCGGCCGAGCTGGCCTATTTCGGCGCAAAGGTGCTGCATCCGCGCACCATGCGCCCGTTACAGGAACGTGGCATCCCGCTCCTTATCAAGAACACGCTCAACCCTGCGGCGCCAGGCACGCTCATCACCCACGAGACGACGCCCGACGAAGGGCAGGTCAAGGCGATTACGACGATTCGGGGCGTCGCTGTAGTCATGCTGGAGGGCAAGGGGATGATCGGTGTGCCCGGCATCGCGGCACGGGTGTTCGGCGCGCTGGCGGCTGAGCACATCAATGTTCTGATGATCTCCCAGGCCTCCAGTGAGCAAAGTATCTGCACCGTAGTACCGGAAGCCGATGGGGAGGAAGCTGTCCGGCTCCTGCATGCCGCGTTCGAACTGGAACTCAGGCGGGGCGACATCAACAATATCGAAGCGCAGCCGGAGTGCGCCGTGGTATCGGCCGTGGGCGACCACATTCTCATGCGGCCGGGACTGGCCGGCCAGATGTTCTCCACACTTGGGCGGAGCGGCGTGAACGTTCTGGCGATTGCCCAGGGCGCTTCGGAAACCAACATCTCGGCCGTCGTTCGGGATTCCGACGTCCGCCAGGCGGTACGGGCACTGCACGAAGCGTTTGCGCTGGAGCGGGACCGGGCGCACCTGTTCCTCATCGGAACGGGCGTCATCGGAAAGACCGTCCTGAACATGCTGACGGAGCAGGCGCCCGTGCTGCTCGACCAGCTAAAGCTGAACCTGCAACTGGTCGGACTGGCCAATACGCGGCAGATGGTGTGGGACGTGGAAGGCATTCCGTTCGGAGAGGCGCTGTCGCGCCTGGATGCGGCGCCCGGTCCGCGCGACCTGGATACCATTGTAGACCACCTGGTCCACAGCCGCCTCGAACGCCTCATCGTGATAGACGCCACGGCTTCCGATGAGGTCGCGTTGCGTTACCCCGAGCTGCTGGAACACAGTATTGCCGTCATCACGCCGAACAAGCGGGCGAACACGCAGGGCCAGCCTTTCTACGACCGCCTGCACCGTGCCTCCCGCCGCCACAAGGTGCCTTATTTCTACGAAACTACGGTGGGCGCCGGTCTGCCGATTATATCGACGCTTCGGGACTTGCTCCGGTCGGGCGACAAGGTTCATAAGATAGAGGGCGTCTTCTCGGGGACCCTTGCTTTCATTTTCAGCAGCCTTTCGGAAGGGCATAAGTTTTCCGATACGGTTCGCACGGCGCGGAAGGAAGGCTATACGGAACCCGATCCCCGCGACGACCTGAAAGGAGAGGACGTCGCTCGGAAGCTTCTTATCCTGGCGCGTGAGAAGGGACTCTGCGTGGAACGCTCGGACGTCGCGGTCGAATCGCTCGTGCCCACTGAACTGCTGGACGTTTCCGTTCAGGAGTTCATGGATCGCCTGGAAGAGGCTGACGATGAGTGGGAAGCGCGTATCGCAGAGGCGCGGGCACAGGGACACAAACTGCAATACATCGGGTTGATCGAGGAAGGCCGGTTGAGTGTGCGGGTGCGCCAGGTCGGGATCGATTCGCCCTTCTACCACCTGCGTGGGAGCGACAACATGGTGGTATTCACGACCCAGCGCTACCATAAGAACCCGCTCGTCGTGCAGGGGCCCGGGGCCGGACCGGTCGTAACCGCTGCCGGCATCCTCGCCGACCTCATCAAGGCCGCTGAACTCGTGTCATAGCGCTCGGCGTTTCAAAAAGAGAGCAACCGGGCGGCCTTCCTGAACTTAGATTAAACCTCCATGCAATTGACTGCCTGCTGCCAGGGTCGACGCCTCAGTCCAACTGGCGAATAACGGCTGACCACATGAAACTTGCACTTGCCGGGACCGGACAGATGGGGCAGGCCGTGGAGCGGATTGCCGGGGAGCGGGGCCATGAGGTCGTGGCGCGCTTCAACTCGTCCAGCCCTCTGCTCCAGGCGGCCGGTCCGGCGGAGCTGAACGGAGCGGACGTAGTGATCGATTTCTCTCGGCCTGAGCTGGCCCTGGGGCATATCGAGCGATATTGCCAGTGGGGTCGGCCCGCCGTCATCGGCACGACCGGCTGGTACGACGGGATGGATGCGGTCAGAAAGCAGGTCGGGCAGAGCGAGGCGGCCATTCTATACGCGCCGAATTTCTCGCTCGGGATCGCTATACTGGTCTATGCCCTCCGGAGCGTTACGCCTTTGCTGGATAAATTGCCGGAATATGATGCCTTCATACATGAGTTGCACCACGCCCGAAAGCTAGATAGTCCGAGCGGGACGGCGCTCATGCTCGCGGACATCCTCGTCGATGGACTCGCCCGCAAGACGGACGTGGAAACGGAAACCCAGCATGGACGCATACGGCCGGAAGCCCTGCACGTCACCTCTACCCGAGTGGGAAGTGTGGTCGGGCAACACACGGTAGGGTTCGACAGTCCTTACGATCAGGTGACGCTCGTTCACGAGGCCAGGAACCGGCAGGGGTTTGCGTTCGGCGCCGTGCGGGCTGCAGAATGGCTGCCGGGCCGCAAGGGTTTATTTACACTGGATGACGTGCTGAACGAATGGCTGACGTGAGGCGCCGTGTCACGCGACTGACGATCATTTGAATACGAGACGGTTAGAACGGAGATACGAACATGGCAAAGCGAGGAATCTTTTCGGGCACCGCGCCGGCGCTCGTGACGCCCTTTACGACAGACGACGAACTGGACTTTCCGGCGCTGCGGGGTTTGATCGACTGGCAGATAGAGGGCGGGGTGGAGGCGCTCGTCATACTGGGTACGACAGGCGAGAACGCTACCATCTGGCCGGAGGAGCGTCGCAGGCTCGTCGAGGTGGCGATCGACCATACGGCGGGCCGTGTGCCGGTCATTATCGGCACGGGCAACAATTCCACCAGCGAGAGCATCCTCTTCTCCAGAGAAGCCGCGCAGGCGGGTGCGGATGGCCTGCTGGTGGTCGGGCCTTATTACAACAAGCCCACCCAGGCCGGCTTTCGCGCACACGTGGCGGCTATCGCGGACGCCACCGACTGCCCGATCATCGTCTACAACGTGCCGGGGCGGACCTCCTTCAACTGCAAGGCAGAGACCATGCTGCAAATCGCAGAAGAGGTACCGTCCGTCGTGGGTGTGAAGGAGGCGTCGGGGGATCTTGCGCAGATCTCGGACATCCTGGCCCACCGCCCGGACCGCCTGGCCGTGTATTCCGGCGACGATGAGATGACGCTGCCGATGATTGCACTCGGCGCCGACGGCGTCGTGTCTGTCATCTGCAACGCGCTGCCGGACGTCTTCGACGAACTGGTACAGGCAGCACTTGCCGGCGAGTTTGAAGAGGCGCGGCGCATGCACTTCAGGTTACTCCCGGCCATGCGCGCCTGCTTTGTTGAGACCAACCCAATCCCGGTCAAGGCCGTGCTGGCCGCCATGGGGCGCGTTGAATCCACCATGCGGCTGCCGCTGATCCCCATATCGGACGAAAACCGGAACAAGGTGCTCCAGGCTTTCGCCGAGTTTACGGCAGTGAAGGCCTGAGAGGCCATTTGGTAGTGTTGGCGGGAGGATTCTGGCGTGCTGCCTGGGAGGTTCTTCCGGCCACCGAGGTGCCAGGCGGGTCGGAGTGGCCATTCGAGGGCTGTGCTACCCGGATGAATCTTCGTCAACCGCCCCGCAGGTCTCTTCATCAGACACTGCGCTGGCGTCCCATCAGGTTAGGGCTCACGTGTTCTTGTAACGGTCCTGGCAAAGCGACGTGAAGGGGGTCTGGCGGCAGCACAATGTTGTGGATAACTCGTACCTAGCAGAAGTGGCCTCCGAACCCCTTCCGGTTAGCAACCCTGCTTCGTACCCGTTTCACCCTACCAGAATGCGAGTCATGGCAAGTAACACCTATGTGCCAAAGGGCCTCCCGCTGCTCTGCGATGCGGTCCTGATCAAGACGATGAAGGAATATGGCAAGTCCTATGCCTCCCTCGCCCACAGTGTATTTCCAAGCGCCGCGCGGCTTCGGCGTGAGATCGGGCTGGCCATGCTGGCGATTGAGCGTGAGCTCGACGCTCGTGGTGTCCCGACTCCCCTGATGGTGCACGATAGCGGCCTGGACATACCATCGACGCTCGTTCAGGAATCCAGCGAACCCATTTCCAGGCAGGCTCGGATCACGGCGTGATGGTAGCCCGGCTTTAGCCGGATCCGTTTCCGTTTCGATCCTACTGTGAGAAAGCCCCGGACCCGTTCGTCCGGGGCTTCTGCTTTTAGCTAAGGCGCTCCGTCTGGTCTTCCTGTTCTCGCAGTTTCCGGTGCCGGATATCGACGCCGTCGACCAGAAAGACGACGCCTTCGGCAATATTCTTTGCGTGATCAGCGATCCGTTCGATCCCCCGGCTCATCGAAATGAGGTAGACAGCGGCCTCTGCATTGTCAGGGTTCTTTCGGATGAGCTCCACCAATGCGCGAAGCGTCTCCTTGTGCAACTTGTCTACCTGCTTGTCTTTCGGGAGTACCTTTCGGGCGAGTAGCCGATCCCGTTTGATGAAGGCGTCCTGCACGTCGTGCAGAATGGACCGGGCCACGTCGGCCATCTCCAACATGGGGGTCTTTCGAAGCACTTCATCGAAGCCTGCGAGGTGGCGGGCATTCTTTGCCAGGTTCTTCGCGTGGTCCCCGATCCTTTCGAGATCCGAATTGATTTTGACCGCCATGATCAGGAGGCGGAGGTCCATGGCGACCGGCGTGAAGAGTGCCAGGATGCGCTCGCACTGATGGTCGATCATCAGTTCCATGGCGTCGACCTCGTCATCGCGTCGTCGAACGGCGTCCGCAAGGTCCAGGTCGCCCGAGGTGACAGCATTTATGGCATCGGCAAGCTGCTCATCCACGAGGTTGGACATCTCGATGAGCAGGTTCCGCAAGCGCAGTAGTTCGTCGTCCAGATGGCGATGTACAGGCATGGGAGGTCGAGTGCTCTAAGTGTGGAAAAGGTGCGGAAATAGCAACCAGGACCGGGTGGGGTAAGATTGCGGGTTGGTGTTGGAACCCTGCACCTCATCCGAACCGGCCGGTAATGTAATCCTCCGTTCGAGGGTCTCGCGGGCGCGTAAACAGCATCTCCGTCTTATTCATCTCGACGAGTTCGCCCAGATAGAAGAAGGCGGTTGCATCGCTGATGCGGGATGCCTGCTGCATGTTGTGGGTGACGATGATGATCGTGTATCGTGACTTCAACTCCCGAATGGTCTCTTCGAGCTTTGCAGTTGCGATGGGGTCGAGTGCGCTGGCGGGCTCGTCCATCAGCACCACGTCCGGCTCCACAGCGAGCGTACGGGCAATGCAAAGCCGCTGCTGCTGGCCTCCGCTGAGTCCGTAAGCGTTGTCCTTGAGGCGGTCTTTCACCTCGTCCCACAGTGCGGCCTGCCGGAGGCAGCGTTCGACGAGTTCACCCTTGTTACCTCTGTACCCGTTGATCATGGCGCCCCAGAGGACGTTCTGATAGATCGATTTTGGGAAAGGATTCGGCTTCTGAAACACCATGCCGATACGGCGGCGCACCATGACGGGGTCGGCATCGTAGATGTCGCGGCCGTCGATGAGGATCTCTCCTTCCACGTGGGCGCCCGGGATGAGATCGTTCATCCGGTTGATACACCGAAGGAAGGTGCTCTTGCCGCAGCCGGACGGGCCGATGAAAGCGGTGACTTCACGTGCCCGCACCTTCATGGAAATCTCCCTGAGCACCTGCTTCGCGCCATACCAGAAGTTGAGATCCTGGACGTGGATCTTCGAGGCAACCGCCTCGTGCATGGACGGCGCGGAACTGCCGCCGCTATCTCGGTCTGCGGGGCGAGGAGGCACGTTCGGGGCGTGCTCCTGCTCCTCAGCTTCGTCTCGAACCGTCTCCGTTGTCGATGTTTTGTCAGCCATAAACCGGCTCACCCGTGAGCATCTTGTATAGTGGCATATCCCCGCACGTCTACCACGGCCGGTATCGCTCGAAGTAGTTACGCAGGAGGATGGCGCTCAGGTTCATGCAGAGCAAGATGACCATGAGCACGATGATAGCCGCTGCCGCCAGATGCCGGAAATCGGCCTGCGGGCGGGCTGTCCAGTTAAAGATCTGAATGGGGAGCACCGTGAATCCATCCATTACCGAATGTGGGACGAAGGCAACGAAGCTCAGCGCGCCGATCATAATGAGCGGCGCGGTTTCCCCGATGGCACGGCTGAGGGAGAGAATGACCCCTGTCATGATACCAGGCGCCGCGATGGGGAGTAGATGACTCCAGATGACCTGTGACCGCGTAGCCCCGAGTGCAAAGGCACTCTCCCGGATGCCCTGGGGTACGGCACGCAGCGCCTCCTGCGTGCTGATGATGATGACAGGAAGGATGAGCAGGGCCATCGTGAGGGCGCCGGCCATCAGGCTCCGTTCCAATGCCATGAACCGCACGAAAAAGGCAAGGCCCAGGATACCGTAGATCACGGACGGGACACCCGCCAGGTTCGCAATGTTGAGTTGCACCAGGCGGAAAAACCAGTTACGGGGAGCATACTCTTCCAGAAACACGGCCGATGCGACCCCGATGGGCACGGAAATGACCGCCGTGAGCACGATCATCCAGAGCGAGCCCACGATGGCCGACTTGATCCCCGCGCGTTCAGGTAGCCGTGAAGGGTAGTTGGATAGAAACGTCCAATCCAGCCACGAGACTCCTTTGATGGCTACGTCCACGAGCAACGTAAGCAGCACGATGAGGCTGAAGATGGTGGCGCCGAAGAAGAGTGCGCTCATGAACATGCCGATCCGGTGTCGCGTATGGACACGCTCATTGAAATCCGTGCTCTTAAAGGGGATGGTCGCTTCGGGCATCAGTATCTCTCCTGGAATCTGCGTATGATCGCCGTCGCGAGCAGATTCATGGCCAGTGTCATCAGGAAGAGCAACAGGGCGACTGCAAAGATCGTCCGGTACTCGATGGTCCCCTGCGCGATGTCCCCCATGCTGATGCTGACGATGTAAGCCGTCATCGTCTGTATGGAGTGCAGCGGATTGAACGTCAGGATCGGGGTGGCTCCGGCGGCCAGCGTCACGATCATCGTTTCTCCGATCGCCCGGCTGATGGCCAGGATGAAACTGGCGACGATCCCGCTGAGCGCGCCCGGCACGAGGATCCGCAGGGTCACTTCGATCTTCGTGGCGCCCAGCGCATACGCCCCTTCCGCCATGGAGCGGGGCACGGCGTGCAAGGCATCTTCACTCAGAGAAGCCACCATCGGAATGATCATGATGCCCACCACAATCCCGGCGCTGAGCGCATTGTACACGTTGAGTCCGGGAATGACGTGCTGGAGCAGGGGGGTTACGAAGGTCAATGCGAAGTACCCGTACACCACCGTGGGTACCCCTGCCAGAAGCTCAAGGCCGGGCTTGAGCCACGCCCGCACGCGGGCACGGGCGTATTCTCCGATATAAATGGCACTTGCCAGGCCCAGCGGAATGGCGACGACCGCCGCGATGATCGTTACCAGCAGCGTCCCCACGACAAGAGGCCAGATCCCGAAGTGCTTCTCATAAAACTGCGGGGTCCATTGCGTCTCGGTCAGAAAATCCTTGATCGAGACCGCGGAAAAGAAGCCAATGGATTCGTATATCAAAACGCCCGCGATGATGAGCGTGGTGACGATACTGACGAGCGCACACGCACCGAGGATGATTGCGATGATACGCTCGCGCGGGCTGTGAAAGACGTTCCCGGACAAGTCGACCGGAGGCGTCGATCCCGGTCGATCCGCCTCCATGCTTACCAGCGGGTTCTCAATCTGAGCAAGATCCATGTGCGGGAGTAGGGCAGGGCGGCCTGCCCCGCGTTCATTCAATACGCGACAGGTATTCCGTCAGGGCTGGACGGCCTGCGTAGCTGAATCTGCCTGTGCAGCCGTCGAGTCGGTGTCTCCCATCGAACCCGACTCGCGTCGATAGAGGTCTTCCAGCGTGACGCCGGTCGTGGCTCCAGACTCGAAGAGAGTTCCCGTTGTGCGTTTCTGGTAGCGCTCCTTTGCCAGCTGGTACGCCTGATCGGAGAGTGCGACGTAGCCGACATCCGGAGCAAGCACCCCGGCGTTTTCCAGGTAAAAGTTAATGAAGGACTGCATGACGGTGCTGTCTGCCTTCGACGCGTTCACGTAGAGGAAAAGCGGGCGGGCGAGGGGCTGGTACTGATTCGACTGGATGGTCTCGGGGCTCGGCTTGATACAGCCCTCGCCGTTGGAGGGATCTCCGTCGTCGATGCCAAGCACCTTCAGTTTATCCCTGTTGTTCTCGTAGTAGGCGTATCCAAAGTAGCCGAGGGAGTTTGGATCCCCGGCAATTCCCTGGACGAGGACGTTGTCGTCCTCGCTCGCCGTGAACTCGCTGCGGCTGGCGCCCTGATGGCCCACGATCGCCTCGGTGAAGTAATCGTACGTACCGTCGCTTGGACTAGGCCCGTATAGGTGGATCGGCTGGTTCGGGAAGGTCGGCCGGATCTGGTTCCAGTTCGTTATCTGGCTGGAGGGCTCCCATAGCCTTTTGAGTTCGTCGACGGTGAGGCAGTCGACCCAGTCATTCTGCGGATTGACGACTATCGAAACACCGTCGTAGGCGACCGGCAGCTCGATGAACTGGATGCCGTTCTGTGCAGCGGCCTGCGCTTCCGTCGGGTTGATCGGGCGCGATGCATCGCTGATATCCGTTTCACCGCGCGCGAACTTCGCGAAGCCCGACCCGGTGCCGCTCACGCCGACCGTGACCCGAACGCCCCGATGCGCCCTGATGTATTCCTCCGCGACGGCTTCCGAGATGGGGTAGACGGTACTGGAGCCGTCGATCAGGAT
>DASSAV010000025.1:0-2394 GCA_035699265.1 Rhodothermales bacterium | reverse complement strand
ATCTCGCCGTTTATTCCCATCATGGCTTTTTATCCTTGATCTTGTTTCGTGAGTTCGCTTACCAGCTCGTGCATGCCGAAGTCGAGGCCCAGCGTCTCGCCTATGTGGAAGACGTTGAACCGGGACTGCCCCATCATATTCGACATGACGATGAGGTCGGCGCTCTGCCCGATGCGCGCCAGGGCGGGCGCCTCCTGCTTCTCGTCGTGGCACAGGCTCAGGTACTTCGCGCCCGCCCGGAGCGTGAAGAGCACGGCGTCGGCCACGCCCGCGAGGCTCATGTGCTCGGGCCGTATGAAGATGTGGGGGTGTACCTCGGGCTGGTAGGTCCGCTGCGGCTTGCCGGTCTCCTCGTCGGTCACGATCTGACCGAGCTTGAGGGCAAGCCCGTAGAGCCTGTCCGTCCACTCCTCCATGCCCACGCTGCTGAACTGGTGGCGTATGTCGTTGCGGTTGATGGTGTGCTGTGGGCCGCCGACGTGGATGGCGACGGGCTTGCCCGCATCGAAGCCGATCAGGTAGCAGTGCAGCCAGCCCTTGCCGTCGTCGGGAGTGACGCGGTCCCGTAGCATCTCCGCAGCGCCGTCCATGCTCTCGCCGGAGAGGTATTCGAGGAAGGCGCGCTCCCGCATGATCGCATGAGCATCCCCCGTGCCGCCGGAGCCGAAGCCGAGAATCATGTCGTCCCGGAGCCGCACCAGCTTCGGGCAGCCGTCTACGAAGTCCAGGGGGTCGACCTCGGCGCCGTTCCAGTTCACGGCCAGGCCGAGCCGCTTGTCGGCTGCGATGACGATGTCGTACTCTCGGGCTGCAAAGACGATGGCTGACATGATGCGTGTGTATGCTTGGGGGAATGGAAAAGGGCGCCCGGCACTCCGCTATACGGCGATGTGCTGCGCGCCCTGCGGCGCCGATACCGGCGCCAATGGCGTCAAATAATCCTTGATGGCGTAGATCCGCTCTAGCGAATCAGCCAGTTTTCTCAGTCCTGCGGGTTCGATAAGCGTCCCGTCCGGACCGCCCAAGTCTTAACATAAAGCCCTGGCTTGCAATAGCTTGCAGCCAGGGCTTTATGTTTTCGGGAAGGGTCGGGGAAAAGTTAATCTGGAAACAACTTCGCCCGTGAACTACCAGTGGCCGTCCAGTAGGTGCAATGCACTACCGACTTCCTTTCGCGGCAGGCGCGATTTACGTGGTGCCGCACCTCTCGTACCAGCGCTTCAAGCTGTCCGACTTCTCCATAAGAGGTTTAGGGGAAAGCGTGTCGGCTGAGGGCCCCAGCGAGTGGGATCTGGGCGCTTCCACAGGCCTCGGCGCCCTTTTCGGCGTGGGGGCGGATGCAAGCCTGTTTGTTGAAGGCAACTATGCCTTCGTGTTCACTGAGGGTCAGAACATGCAATATGCCCTCCTCAGGATGGGCGTGATCCTCGGGCTGGGCAGGTGAATCAGAGACCAGGCGACTGTCACGACATACCTGAAACGGTTGTGACCGGGGTCGCAATCTTAATGTGACTTCGCAGGTTTCGGGGCGGTATCCTTCGGGGTTCCGCCCCTCTTGTCTATGAGACGATCCCGGCTTAGCTTCTTCCCACCATGCCGAGAAGCACCCGCCACCCCAACAAAGAGATCCGCAAGGCCGTCGCCTACGCGCTTGAAGAGGGCTGGCGTCTTGTGGAGCCGGGGCGCAGCTCGCACGCATGGGGGCTCCTGCTGTGCTCCGGCGCCCGGCGCGGCGCCTGCCGGGTGTCCGTATGGTCCACCCCGAAGGTGCCGGAACATCATGCACAGGACATCATTAAGGCAGTCGATAGCTGCGAACACCGCCCGGAGTAGTCATGCAGGCACATCGCTTCACACTCATACTGAGGCAGGAACCCACGCCCGAACAGGAGGACTTGATCTTCGAACTGTTCGAGGGAGATGCTACGGTCGCCGTCACGAACGGCGTGCCCGTGCTCTACTTCACGCGTGAGGCGCCCAGCATCGAGCAGGGGCTGCGAGGGGCTGTGCGTGACCTCACCCGGCATGGCATCGACGTGGAGCGGGTGGAGTTCGCCCCGTCCGAGTTGGAGCCCGCCTGATCCGCCTACGCCGCCCTCTTTACCACCGGCGTCCGCTCCAACGAACATGCCCCCCCGTACCCGGAGCGCCTCACCCTCCTGAGTCTGGCCAGCAGCACTGCCAGCACAGCCGCCGCATAGAGCCACAGGTTCTGCACGTCAATGCTCCGCCTGTTCCGGGACGGGCATCGACGTGGGCTTCTCATCGAGGCCGTCCTTCCAGTATAGTGGCGCCAGATAGACACCGCCTTGTCCCCAGCCGGCGCGGCTGACGTACCACTTCCCGTCTATGTCTCGGACCACCTCCGCCGCATGCGAGCGGATGTGGCCGACA
>DASSAV010000024.1:0-4881 GCA_035699265.1 Rhodothermales bacterium | reverse complement strand
CTTCGCGGGCCGTCCGCCAAGATCGTCGAGAACATGGAGGCCAGCCTCGGCGTGCCGACGGCCACCTCCGTGCGCGCGGTACCGGTCAAGCTCATGTCCGAGAACCGCAAGCTGATCAACGACTACCAGCGGTACGTCAGCGGCGAGAAGGTTTCGTTCACGCACCTCATTGCCTGGGCAGTGGTGAAGGCGCTCCACGCCTTCCCGAACATGAACACGACGATCCGGCACGAGGACGGCACGCTCCAGCACGTCATCCCCAGGCGAATCAACCTGGGCCTGGCCATCGACATCGAGCGCAGAGGCAAACGTTCGCTGCTGGTCCCCAACATCAAGGGGGCGGAGCAGATGAACTTCGCCCAGTTTCTGGGCACGTACAACAACATCGTCCGCCGCGCGCGTGACAACAAGCTTGAGATCGCGGACTTCGCCGGAACGACGGCGACGCTGACCAACCCCGGGATGATCGGCACCACGTCCAGCGTGCCGCGCCTCATGCCGGGGCAAGGGGTGATCGTCGCGGCCGGCTCCATCGGCTATCCGCCGGAATACTTCGCCTTCGCGCCGGAGGTAGTCAGCAAGATCGGGATTTCGGAGGTAATGACGGTTACCTCCACCTACGACCACCGCGTCATCCAGGGCGCCGAGAGCGGGGCATTCCTCCAGTACATCTCGGAGCTCCTGCTCGGGAAGCACGACTTCTACAGCGGCATCTTCGGCGACCTCTGTGTTCCCTACCAGCCCTATTCGCTGGTACAGGACAATACGCCGCAATTCGGCGAGGCGTCCGCAAGCGCCGAGGTGGAGATGGTGGAGAAGCAGGCCAAAGTCCTGCAACTCATCCGCGCCTACCGCGTACGGGGCCACCTTCTGGCGGACGTCAATCCGCTGGGCTACACGCCGTCGTACCACCCGGAACTGGACCCTGCCCGGTACGGCCTTTCCATCTGGGATCTGGACCGCAAGTTCTACACGGGCGGCCTGAGCGGAAGGGACGTACTTCCGCTCCGCGACATGCTGGACATCGTCCGCCAGACCTACACGCATAAGGTCGGCATCGAGTTCATGCACATCTCCGATCCCACGGAGAAGCGCTGGCTTCAGGAGCGGATCGAGCCCGTCCGCATGTCGGAGCCGATCACGCCGGAGGCCAAGCGGCGCATCCTACAGAAGCTGAACGCCGCCGAGGCGTTCGAGAAGTTCCTGCACACCAAGTACATCGGCCACAAGCGCTTCTCCCTGGAGGGGGCAGAGACGACCATTCCCATCCTGGACACCATCCTTTCGGATGCCGCCGACCAGGAGGTGCAGGACGTCGTGATCGGCATGGCGCACCGCGGCCGCCTGAACGTGCTCGCGAACATTCTCAACAAGCCCTACGAGGTCATCTTCTCCGAATTCGAGGGGAGCATCGATCCGAACACGATCCAGGGATCCGGCGACGTGAAGTACCACCTCGGCGCTAAAGGCGAGCACGAAGCGCCCTCCGGTGCGAAGGTGAGGCTGACGCTGGCATCCAACCCGAGCCACCTGGAAGCGGTGGATCCGGTGGTGGAGGGAATGGTACGGGCCAAGCAAGACGCCCTGCGGCGCGACAAGGCGAGCGCACCTGGAGGCGACTACCTGGACGCCGTCATTCCCCTCCTGATCCACGGCGACGCGGCCTTTGTCGGGCAGGGGGTCGTAGCCGAGACGCTCAACCTGAGCCAGCTTCGCGGCTACAAGACGGGCGGTACCATCCACCTCGTCATCAACAACCAGATCGGCTTTACGACCACGCCGACGGACGCCCGGAGCTCTACCTATGCCACGGACCTCGCCCGGATGATTCAGGCGCCCATCTTCCACGTGAACGGGGACGATCCGGAATCCTGCGTGCGCGTGGCGAGGCTGGCGCTGGACTACCGGCAGGTATTCAACAAGGACGTGGTGGTCGACTTGTTGTGTTACCGCGTTCACGGCCACAACGAGGCCGACGAGCCCATGTTCACGCAGCCGATCCTCTATCAGAAGATCGAGGCCAAGCGTTCCGTGCGCAAGCTTTACACGGAGACGCTGCTGCGGCGTGGAGAGATGCCGCCTGACGAGGCGGAGCAAATTCTGGACGATTACCGCAATCGCTTGCAGGAGGCATTCGACCGCACGAAAGAGCTGCCCGACCGCGACGCTGCCGAGGCGATGGCGCTCGTCCGCAAGCGAAAGGAGCAGATGGGCCGGCCGAAACGGGTCGAGACCGGCGCACCCCTCGAAACCTTGCAAGCGGTCGTGGACACCCTCAACCGATTCCCGCCCGGCTTCCACGTCCACAAGAAGCTTGCCCGTCAGTTCGAGCGACGCGGCCAGCTTTTCGAGGAAAAAAAGATCGACTGGGCTTTTGCAGAAGCACTGGCCTTCGGGTCGCTGCTGGTCGCGGGCGACACCATCCGGTTGAGCGGCCAGGACTCGCGCCGGGCCACGTTCAGCCAGCGCCACTCCGTCGTCTACGATCAGGTCAATGGAGACGAGTACCTTCCCCTGAACCACATCAAAGAGGATCAGGGCAAGCTGCTCGCGTTCGACAGCCTGCTCTCCGAGTACGCCGTGTGCGGCTTCGAGTACGGCTATTCTGTGGCCGACTCGACCGCGCTGGTCGTTTGGGAAGCCCAGTTCGGCGACTTTGCCAATGGGGCACAGATCATCTTCGACCAGTTCGTCGCGGCCGCCGAGGAGAAGTGGGGCCAGCGTAGCGGCCTCGTGGTGCTCCTCCCCCACAGTTTTGAAGGGCAGGGGCCGGAGCATTCGTCGGCACGCCTGGAACGGTTCCTCCAGCTTTGCGCGGAGGACAACCTGATCGTGGCCAACTTCACGACGCCGGCCAACTACTTCCACGCCCTGCGACGGCAGGTACTGCGCGAGGTCAAGAAGCCGCTCGTGGTGATGGCGCCCAAGAGCCTCCTCCGGCACCCGATGGTCGTTTCCGCACCGGAAGATTTCACGCACGGCACCGTCCAGGAACTCATCCCTGCCGACACCGACCCGGCCCGGGCCGAACGCCTCGTCTTCTGCAGCGGCAAAGTGTACTACGATCTCCTACAAACGATGCAAGGCCATGAGGGCGTCCAGGACCGGGTCGCCATTGCCCGCCTCGAGCAGTTCTACCCATTCCCCGAAGACAAGGTGAGGTCTGAGCTGGAACGGTACCGGAACGTGAAGGACGTACTCTGGGTGCAGGAAGAGCCTGCCAACATGGGCGCGTGGACGTTCGTACGCTACCGCTTCGACGAGATCCTCGAGGGTATTTTCGATGGGGATTGCAGCCGGCACATCAAATACGTGGGCCGCGCCGCCAGCGCGAGCCCGGCTACCGGCAGCGCGAAGGTGCACCAGCAGGAGCAAGAACGCATTACCGGCGAGGCGCTTGGCCTGTAGAAGTGAATACAGGCGGACGCCCCGGCGGAGTATCCCTACCAGAGATGCGTTTTCATAGTCTTTGGTGCCAGGCCACTGGCATGGACGATTGGTGTAATACCAAATCCGGATGATCAGTATCGGTAGGAAAAACTGCCTGTCCTGGAGCAGATGCAAACCACCCCTGTATCCCCTCCTTGAAAAGGAGGGGAGCTTCCTGGGCTTGAACCATTTCTAAAGCAATTAGGCGGATTTGGTATATAAGGCCTACCAGCGGACGACCTGGCCGCGGACGTCGACGTGGATGAAGGGGCCTCGTCGGGGCGGGGCGGGACTGTAGACGCCCAGGCCGCCGCGTAGCGCCTGGAACGCGGGGTCATCGGCTGTTTTCTCGACGATGGCGGCCAGGACGCGGGCATCTTCCGTCGTGACGTCACCGTCACCGTTCAGGTCGTCCATGTAGCCGTTCTCATCCCGGTCTACGAAGATGTCGGCTGCCGCCCCGTAGAGGTGGAGGCTGTACTCAGTATCATTGCCGATGAGGGCATTGTAGTGAGGCGTTCGGTAGCCGCTCATGACGTGGAACGAGTTGGTGTGAATGCCTGCCTCGTTCGCCTTCTGCAGCAGCAACTCCAGCTTGAGCAACAGCTTCTCGTTCAGTACGAGGTACTTCGGGTAGGTAGCCGTCTGCTTGCTCGTGAACTGGCCTATCGTAAAGTGGGGGGAGACGAGGACGTCTCGAGTCTCGTCGGTGACCTTGATGAATCCCTTCGGGCGGGCGAAGATGGGGTTGTTGTTACGCAGCCGGGCCTGGTAGCGGCCTACGCGAAAGCCCTCGACCGACTGTGTGGCCGGGTCGTACGGGACCATGACGAAGGCGTTGATACGAATGGCCTCGCCGGACTGGGCGTCGGTAACGGTAAGCGGGTACCAGCCGACCTGGCGGGGCGCCGTCCACTGCCACTGGTCAGGTACAGGATTTCCCACCGTTCCGGCGGGGACGCTCAGGTCTGCAGTGCGCCCGGTGATCGGAAATACGGCGGTAACGTCGACCGTCTCGCCGGGCATGACGAACAGGCCGATCACGCGGTACGGCACGTCCAGGCCTTTCAGCGTGACGGCGAATGACGTTTTCTCAGGGCGGTACGTGTTCGGAACGGCCGTGAGTATCGTCGGAACGTCGATGCGGGTTGCTTCCGGGGCTACGCCGAATGGAAAGAGAATCAGCAGGGCGGCAACGGAAAAGAGCGTAGCCGCTGCGATGATGATGAAAGCCTTGCTGCGAAAATCGACCAGCATTCGTCGTTTTAGCACCTCTCGTCTACATCAGCGGCGAGGTGGGGAGTCGAGGAGGGAAGGAGGGAAGGAGAGCATGAGAGAAGGAGAGAAGGGGGGAATGGAGGAATGGAGGAATGGAGGAATGGAGGAATGGAGGAATGGAGGAATGGAGGAATGGAGGAATGGAGGAATGGAGGAATGGAGGAGAAAGGGTGT
>DASSAV010000023.1:0-4336 GCA_035699265.1 Rhodothermales bacterium | reverse complement strand
GAGCGGTTCGAGACCTACGCCGAGCAGTTCCAGCTCCCCCTGGCATTCGCGCTCCTATTGCTCGCCGCCGAACGCCTGCTGCCGGAAGGCCGCCGAAAACCGGAGCCTGAATACCAGACGTGACGTAATACAAAGGAGCGTAAGAGTCGAAGAGTCGAGGAGCCTACGAAGTTCGAGTCTACGAATCCAGGAGTCTCTGTACCCGCGATATGCATTTACACATCATAGTCTCGTAGACTCATAGATTCCTACACTCCCAACCCCCGCACTGCATGTCCTACTGCCTCGCCATATTGCTGCTCCTGCTCCTGGCCGGAGATCCTCCCGACGGCCGGAAAGGGAACGAGCTGTACCGGCAGGGCCGGTACGCGGAGGCGGCTGAGGCGTACCGGGCGGGGCTGTCGGCCCTGGGTGAAGGGGCATCGACGGCCCGATATGGCCTGCTGAACAACCTGGGCAGCGCGCTTTACCGGTCGGAGCAGTTCGGCGATGCGCGGGAGGCATTCGACCAGGCGATGGCCGGCGCACAAACCGAGACTGACCGGTCGCGCGCCGCCTACAACGCCGGAAACGCCGCATTTTCAGCCGGGGCCTTGCAGGATGCGGTATCGTACTACGAACAGGCGCTGCTGGACGATCCGGCGAACGACAATGCGCGGTTCAACTACGAGTTTGCGCGGCGGAAGCTGAAGGAACAGCAACAGCAGAAGCAGCAACAGAGCGGGCAGCAGAAAGGCAACGGCAAGAACGACGATCAGCAGAACGGAAAGCAGAACGACCCGAAGCAGGGAAAAGACCGGCAGCAGAATAACGGGTCGCCGAACCAGCAGGACGAAGGGCGGCAGGATCAGCAAAAACAGCCGCCGGACCGAGGCGGCAACCAGCAGCAGGACCAGCAGCCGTCTACTGAGCCGCCGCAACAGAATGGCGAGGCGCAGGCGCAAGACCAGGATAAGCTGAGCCGTGAGCAGGCGGAGCGTATCTTGCAGGCCATGCAGAACGGCGAAGAGCAGCAGCTACGCCGTACCCAGAAGATGAAGGCCCCTCCGCGCCACGTCGAAAAGGACTGGTAAGAACGGCGTTCTCGGGTAGCATTACACGCTTTTCCGTACGAATCGGACGACCCAGAAGATCACGGCGACCACGATCGCGACGATGACGACGCCGATCCAGAAACCGACCTTGAAAATATCGCCGATGATCTCGCAGCCCGTGAGCCCAAAGATGAAAGCGGCGAGCGCAAGATATAAGGGGATTGACCGTCTCATAATGTATAGCCCGACAAAAGTATAGCTCGTAGTATAGCCCGTTCGTTCCACTTCCTCCGTGTGGAAAGGCAACCCGTTTTCTCATGGCCCGGCTCCCCGTTTCATCCATACGTTCCCGATTCGTCACCGCACGGGCGTTTTGTTTCCTGTTCGTGCTGACCGGCGCCCTGTCCCTTCACGTGCGGCAGGCACAGGCGCAAGACGTATCGGTGAGCGCCTTCGTGGATGCCACGACGGTCGGGGAGAACGACAGGGTCGTGTTCACGCTCCAGGTCGACGGCGCCACCAACGGCGTGCGAACCCCTGAACCGCCGGCAACGGAGGGACTCACGCTCGTCAGCCCGTTTCCGAGCACGATGCACCAGACCTCCATCGTGAACGGCGCCGTGAGCCAGTCGGTCACGTTCCAGTGGAGCTTCCGGCCGCTCCGCCAGGGAAGGGCGCGTATCTTCCCGATGACCGTAACAGTAGGGCAACATGACTTTAAGACGGAAGCGATCGACCTGACCGTCGTTCCGTCGTCACAGCAGCCCTCTGCGGGGAGGTCTCCGGACGCCGGAGACCAGTTGACGAGCCAGGATCTCTTCATCAAAGTGGTCCCGTCCACCCGCACGGCGTATCCCAACCAGCAGATCGTCCTCGTATACCACCTCTATTTCCGGTACGGGATCGAGTTGCGGCAGAGTCGGCTCGCTGACTCCTGGGACGCCGACGGGTTCTGGCGAGAAGATCTGGAGGTCGACGATCATCCGCGGGCCCGTATGGTTACGGAAAACGGCATCCGCTACAACACCATCGTCGTGAAGCGGGTCGCGTTGTTTCCCACCAGGACCGGAAAGCTGCGGGTCGAGCCGTTACGGATCGAGACCGAAGCGTTCTCGCCTTACAGCGCGGACCCGCTGGACCGGTTCTTCTCGCTGGGAAGAGGATTCGAGACCGTGAAGATCGCGTCGGCCCCGGTCACCGTCGACGTGAAGCCCCTCCCCCCCGGAGCCCCGCCCTCCTTCAAGGGCGCCGTGGGTACGTTTCGGATGGAAACGCACACGGGCCGAACGGACCTGAAGGTAGGCGACGCCCTGGAAGTCACCGCTACGATCTCGGGAAGCGGCAACCTGGCGACACTCCCCGCCCCTGTTCTGGACGCTCCGGGTGCGTTCGAGGCGTACGACCCGCAGGTCACCACGAGCATCAACCGGAAAGGCGCGCGCGTTGCAGGGAGCCGGACCTTCTCGTACGTGCTGGTGCCCCGCACGAACGGGCAATTCGACCTCCCGCCGCTGGCGTTCTCCTTCCTCGACCCGGAAAGCGGCGCGTACGAGACGCTGACGTCGGCGCCTGTTATGGTGGCGGTGAGCGGGACGGCTGCGGAGCCGGGCGCGGGGGCGGCAGCCTCGGGGATGCCCGTCAACGACATTGCAGGCCCGATGGCCGTGTCAGCCTCGTGGATCCGGGCGGACGACGTGCCCCTGTACCGGAACCCGTGGACGTATGGCGCGCTCGCGTGCCCGTTGCTGGCGGTGGGCGCCGCGTTCGCGTTCCGGCGCAGACGAGACCGGCTGTCGGGAGATCAAGGTCGCGGCCCCGTCTGGGGACGGCCCCTGGTCCACCGCCACCTCAAGAAGGCGGCAGCCCTGGCCCGGGCGGGTGAAGCCCGTGCTTTCTACGAAGAGATCGAACGGGCCGTGCTGGGCTTCATTGGAAATCGGCTGAAGATACCCGAACGCGGCCTGACACACCGGCACCTGGACGATGTGCTGGCCGATGCCGGGGCTTCTCCTGCGGTCCGGTCCGAGCTGAGCCGACTGTTGAATGAGTGCGACCGCGCCCGCTTCGCCCCCGTCCCTGCCGATACCTCCGAAATGCAAACGGCCGTAAAGCGCGCCGAAGAGATCATCGCAGCCATAGACCGCCTGGCCTCACCGTCAGATACAGCCTATGCCGCATAAACCCCGATCCGATTACAGGATTTGGCAATCGCTCAAACGAGAGAAGCTCCCCTCCTTTTCAAGGAGGGGCCGGGGGTGGTTTGCATCTTCTCCACGACCCGCACCGTGCTCCCGGATCCGGTATGAGCCCACAAAACACCTGCTCCTCGCCTCGATCATCATCCCGTTCGTTCTGCTGTACGCCGGCTCCGCCCGTGCCGCCCCCGGCAGCACGGAGGCGAGCCGGTACCTGGAGCAGGGAAACCAGGCATACCGTGCGGGCGACTATCGGGCCGCGCTCGCGGCCTACGAAAAAGCGGCCGAGACCGGCTATGCCAGCGGCGCCCTGTACTACAACACGGGCAATGCCTACTACCGTCTCGACCAGTTGGGGCAGGCGGTCCGCTACTACCTCAAGGCGGAACGGCTGCTGCCCGGCGATGCACACCTCATCCATAACCTGGAACTCGCCCGTAACCAGGTAGCGGACGCCATACCACGCCTACCCGAGCCCTACTATACCCGATGGTGGAATGCCTTCGTGGCCGCGACCGCTCCCGGTTGGCTGTTCCTCGGCGGATGGGCCCTGTGCCTGGCCGCCGCCGCCCTGCTCTGCTTCCGGATCCTGACCGGCCCTCCGAACCCCTGGCTGCGGCGTGCACGGACAGCTTCCGCGCTGATTGGCGTGCTGCTGATCGTGCTGGCCTTCGGCGCCTCGGTTACGGCAAACCGGCACCGGCAAGCAGTGATCGTGGCTGAACAGGCGGCGGTGCTGGACGCGCCCGGCGCCACGGCGAACGCGACGGTCCACGAAGGGCTCGTCGTCACGATCCTGAGCGTGCAGGGCGACTGGATGCGCGTCCGCCTCCCGGACGGCTCGACGGGCTGGATTGAGACAGAGGCGGTGGGTGTGGTGTGATTGTGACCACCCTCTTTGACTGAACCATAGGAAAAAAGCCCCGCCCGGCGTGGTTCCGAGCGGGGCAACCTTCAACCTTGCACCCTTCAACCTTCAACACTCCTCATTTCGCCACAACCATCCGCCTCGTCTCGGTGTACTCCCCGGCGGTGATCCGGTACAGATATACCCCACTCGACAGCCCCTCCGTGCTGAGGGTCACGTGCTGGAAGCCCGCCGGCATG
>DASSAV010000022.1:0-4907 GCA_035699265.1 Rhodothermales bacterium | reverse complement strand
AGAAGCGGCGGAGCCGCCGCCGGGCTTCGTGGGGGTGGACGGGAAGGAGATCGTCTCCCCGGCAGGTGAGCCGTTGATGCTGCGGGGCATCAACCTGGGCAACTGGATGGTGCCGGAAGGCTACATGTTCAAGTTCGACACGGCTGTGGCCCCGTGGCAGATCCAGCAGATCGTCAAGGAACTGGTAGGGCCGGAACAGGCGCGCGTGTTCTGGCAGCAGTGGCAGGATACGTTCATTACCCGGGACGACATCCATTACGTCAAGCAGATGGGGATGAACGTCATTCGCCTGCCGTTCGACTACCGCTGGTTCACGCCGGAGGACCGGCCCGGCGTCTGGCTCGACAGGGGATTCGAACTCATGGACCGCGTCGTGCAGTGGAGCGCCGGCGATAGCATCTACGTACTGCTGGACATGCACGCCGCGCCCTGCGGGCAAACGGGGGAGAACATCGACAACAGCTACGGCTATCCCTTTCTATACGACGACCCCGCCTGCCGGGCGCGCACGGCCGAGGTGTGGCGGCACATCGCCGAACATTACGCCCAGAACCCGACCGTCATCGGCTACGACCTCCTGAACGAGCCCATCCCGCACTACCCCGAATATCAGCGCTTCAACCCGGAACTGGAGCCGGTCTACAAACAGATCGCGGCGGCGGTGCGCGCGGTGGACCCGAACCACCTGCTGTTCCTCGGCGGCGCGCAGTGGGATTCCAACTTCGAGGTGTTCACAGATCCGCACTTCGACGATAAGCTCGTCTTTACCTTCCACAAATACTGGACGGCGCCGACGCCCGAGGTGATCCAGCCCTACGTGGCCTTCCGGGACACGAACGACGTGCCGATCTTCATGGGCGAGTCGGGCGAGAACACCGACGAGTGGGTGGCCTCCTTCCGGAAGACGCTCGAAGACGAGCGGATCGGGTGGACGTTCTGGCCCTACAAGAAAATGGACGACGCCAGCAGCCCGCGCACGTACGACCACCCGCTGTACTGGGATGAGATCGTGGCCTACCAGAAGCTGTTCGGAGCCTCCTTCGAGGAAAAACGGAAAGTCCGCCCCTCGCCCGAGCACGTGAAGGCGGCGTTGGACGGCCTGCTACAGAACATCCGGTTCGAGAACAACCGCGTCAACCCCGGCTACATCCGCGCCCTCGGCATGACTCCGTAGCGCATCTTCCGGCCACACTCCCACACTCATACCCTCGTAGGCTCCTCGTCTTGTAGGCTCCCTTTCAAAGCGTAATCGCAGAAACCGCCAGGACGTTATCCAGCGTGGAGATGCGGCCGACCACCTCCTGGTCCCCGTCGCCGTCGAACCGGATGCGGGCGCAGGCGGCCTCGGCACCCGCGAAGATCAGGTTCTCCATCTCCTGAACGTTCCAGCCCGCCTTGCGCACCTCGTCCAGCACGGCGGCGAGGACGCCGATGCGGTCCCGGTGGCGGACGGTGAGCAAGTGGGTGGCGGGGGTGCGCTCGGCCAGGTTGACGCAGTTGAGCACACGCCCGGTCTCGGCGTAGGTGTTGATGATGCGGGCGGCCTCGGCGGCGATGGCCTCCTGCGCCTGTTCGGTCGAGGCGCCGATGTGGTGCGTCAGGTAGAGGTTCGGATGCTGCGCCAGCGGGTTCTGGAGGGCGCCCTCCTTGCCGGAGGGTTCGTCCTCCAGCACGTCGATAGCCGCCCGGATCTTCTTCTCGTCCATGGCCCGGAGCAGCGCCTGCTCGTCCACCACCGAGCTCCGGCTCGTATTGACGAAGAAGGCGCCGGGCCTCATCGCCTCGAAGAAGGCGCTATCGGCCAGTTGCTTCGTTTCCGCCGCCGCGGCCACGTGAAGGGTGACGATGTCGGCCTCCTTCGCCACGTCCAACGGGGAAAGGCGGCGCTCCACGCCGATGCCTTCGGCCTCCTCCTCCGTCAACGACCGGCTCCAGGCGACGACGCGCATGCCGAACGCGCGCGCGCGGGCAGCGACCTCCCGCCCGATGCTCCCGAGCCCGATGACGCCGAGCGTCCTGCCCTTGAGCCCTTCCGCCTTGCTGTACCGGGCCTTGTTCCACCGGCCGGCGCGCGCGTCGGCGACGTTGTCCGGGATGGAGCGGTCGAGCGCGAGGATGAGCCCCATCGTGAGTTCGGCCACGGCTGCGGCGTTCTTCCCTGGGCAGTTCGAGACGAAAATACCCCGCTCGGAAGCAGCCTCCACATCGATCGTATCGTACCCCGCGCCTGCGCGCACGATCAGTTCGAGGCTCGGACCGGCGTCCATGACCGGGGCGGGCACCTTCGTGGAGCGTACCACGAGCACATCGGGCCGGTGCTGCTGCACGGAACGGACCAGGGCGTCGTCTTTCAGGCCCGGCTCGGTCGTGACGTCGTGGCCGGCATCCCGGAGGGCGGCAGTCGCGGAGGAGGAGAGGGCATCGGCGATCAGGACACGCATGGACGTAGGCGGTGTGGTCGTTGCCAGACGGCCTGTTTACGACGATGCTCCGCGTAGACTTCCGATGAAGCCCCTCCTGCACGTAACGTTCTGAGCATTTCAGCCGGGCGGGGCGGGTTGCGGCCGGGGGAGGGGGGCGTAAAGAGTGGATCAGAGCAGGGGGGCTGACGTTCACCGCAGTCATGGAAGAGCCGAGACGTTACCTGAAATCGAGGAAGCTGCGGTCGCGCAGACCCCGGCCGGTACGACCGGAACGGGAGAGTCCCGATCTCTCACGCCTGGGGCGCCTGCTGCACAGGCGCGCGGAAGTCGCCACGACCGCCATCGTGGGCCTGTTCGTCCTGGCCGTCTTTTACACGCTCTACTTCGGCAGGTCTTTTTTCCTGCCGCTGTTCATCGCGCTGCTGCTGGACAGGGTGCTCAGTCCGGTCATCGAAGCACTGAGGCGTGTGCGTATCCCGTCGCCGGTGGGGGCGCTTCTCATCCTGATTTTCCTGGTTGCAGGCACGAGCGCCGCTGTGTACTTCCTGTCCGAACCGGCCCGCGAATGGATGCAACACGCCCCCGAGGATCTGCGAAAGGTAGAGGACAAGGTGCGGGCGCTGGTAGAGCCGGTGAAGCAGGTCCAGGCCGCCGCCCAGGAGGTGCAGCGGGCGGCGACGGGGGCGATGGCCCAGGGGGGAGAGCCCGCGTCCGGCACGGTGAAGCTGGAGCCGCCCTCCTTCGCGGACACGCTGCTGGGGCAGACCCAGGCCTTCCTGACCGGCGCGGTGATCACGTTCCTCTTCCTGTATTTCCTGCTGGCCTCCGGCGACCGGTTCCTGAGAACCTTCGTGCACGTCCTGCCGAACGTGCGCGACAAGCGGAAGGCCGTCGATATCACGCATCAGATCGACCGGGCGCTCTCGAGATACCTGTTCACGGTGACGATCATCAACATCTGCCTGGGCATCGCGATCGGGCTTGCCATGTACCTGTTCGGCATGCCTAACCCGGAGCTGTGGGGGGTCATGGCGGCGCTGCTGAACTTCATCCCCTACCTCGGCCCGATTGCGACGGGAATCGTCATCGCCTTCGTCGCGCTCGTCAGCTTCGGGACGCTGGGGAAGGCGCTGCTGATCACGCTGGTCTACACGGTGATCCACCTGACCGAAAGCTACCTGGTTTCGCCGTACGTGCTGGGGCAACGGCTGACGCTCAACCCGCTTTTTATCTTTCTGACCCTTATTTTCTGGGGCTGGATCTGGGGAATTGCGGGGGCGCTCCTCGCCGTCCCGCTCCTCGTGGCCTTCAAGATCTTCTGCGACAGCGTAGACACCCTCAAGCCCATCGGAGCCTTCCTGGGCTAACGTCAGTGGTTAGTGGTTAGGGTTAACTGACTAATTTACGGATCAGTCAACCGACATCGGGCGAAGAACAATCAACAACTGACTACTGACAACCAACAACGGACGAACGACATGATCCAGCCGAAGGCCGTCCACCACATCGGCATTGCCGTACACTCGATAGAGGAGCACCGGCCCTACTACGAGGACGTCCTGGGAGCCCGGTTCGAGGGCGTGGAGGAGGTGCCCGGCCAGCACGTGCGGGTCGGGTTCTTTGTCATCGGCTCCGAAGCGTGCCCGGTCCGGCTGGAATTGCTGGAACCTGCTTCGCCGGAGTCGACGATCGCAGCCTTCCTGGAGAAGAGGGGAGAGGGACTGCACCACGTCGCCTATGCCGTAGAGGGAATCCGGGAACGGCTGGACGACCTTCGGCGGGGAGGCGTTCGCCTGGTGGATGACGTGCCGAGGCAGGGCGCCCACCAGATGCAGGTCGCCTTCCTGCACCCGAAGAGCACGGGCGGCGTGCTGACGGAGTTGTGCGAGCCGTCCGGCAGCCCTTTGAAAGATTAGGAGCGGAGTCGCTTAAGATGGTTCGGCGCGCGTCGATACTGGTGTCGTTCACTACACCGAACTGGCACTTCGCACGACCCGCCATGACGACTCCGTCACTTCCCGATCTGCGCGCGCAACTGGATTCCATTGATGCGTGCCTCCGCAAGTACGTACGCATGCGTGCCCTCCTGATCGAGGTGATCGCCTTCATGGAGGACGAGAACGAACAGCAGCACCTCAAGCTGATCACCGAGCGGTCGAAATTTCAGGCTCCGCCCCCCGCGCCCCAGGGCGAGCGTGAAGAGTCGTTCCGGCCCGGCCCGGATCAATTTCGTCCGAAGCCCTCCCTCCCCGTGGAAGATGCCCCCGGCCGGCGCTCCAGCATGATTGCGAATACCCTCTCCATGGAAGCGTAATCCAGCCCCGCCCGGCCGGTTATACCGAATCCGGCTGCTCGCTTGAAAATGCAGGAGCGAATCAACCTCCACGCTCTCCCTCTTTCCCCCTCTCCCCCTTTCTCCCTTTCTCCCTCTCCTCCTTTCCCCCTTTCCTACCCTCGTAGACTCCTCGTCTCCTTCTCAGCGGC
>DASSAV010000021.1:0-3565 GCA_035699265.1 Rhodothermales bacterium | reverse complement strand
GAATGTGCGGAAGCGGTAGGGAATGCGCATAAGATGCTCTCGGTTCAGGATGGAGCAGGGGAACGCTTCCGGGACTATCGACCGTTCTTCCGCAACTTTAATGGCTTCACCGTTTCTTAACAAAATTCATTTCCTGTCACGCTTTCATGCGTCAGCCCGCGGGTGATGAAAGATGCTATAGTTTCGTTGAGAATAGCCGATTTAGACCGGTAGGCCCTGGCGTGTCATCAGGGCTCCATCCGCCCGACCGGAATCGTCCCGGGCCTCTCGCCATCATGCCTTTTACAGTGCACTCTTCCCGGCTATTCGGCTACGCCAGGCTCATGCTGACACTGCTCGCCTTCGCGCTGGCAGGGTCGGCGACGGCCGCGGCACAGGGGCAACCGCCTTCCTCCGCTGTGCTGGACCCCTCCCTGCGGATCACCCAGTACGTCCACGACAGTTGGCAGGTGCAGGACGGACTTCCCCAGAACTCCGTCTACGCGGCGCTTCAGACACGCGACGGATACCTGTGGCTCGGCACACAGGAAGGGTTGGCGCGCTTCGACGGACTGCACTTTCAGGGCTCGGAGGACGCGGGCTTCGGATCGTTGGGCAATCAGGAAGTACGCGCCCTGATGGAAGACCGGGAAGGCGGACTCTGGGTCGGTACGAACGGCGGCGGCGTAAGCAGACTCTACGACGGCCAGGTGGAAACCTACACGACCGACAACGGCCTGAGCAGCGATCTCATCCGCTCGCTGTACCAGGACCGAGACGGCAACGTCTGGATCGGAACCATCAATGGAGGGCTGAGCCGCTGGGACGGAACCTCATTCTCCAACTACACCACCGGCCAGGGTCTCTGCGGCAATGTCGTACTCGCCATCTCCGAAGATGCTTCGGGGACGTTGTGGGTGGGAACAGAGGAAGGGCTCAGCCGGATGGTTGACGGCTCCTTTGTATGCGAAGCCGGTGCAAACGGGGAAAGTGGTACGCTGGTCTGGTCCTTACTCCCGGCGCGTGACGGGTCGCTCTGGATCGGCACGGATGCCGGGCTGATCCACCGGACAGGTGCCGGACAAGGAACGTACACGACCCAGGACGGCCTTTGCGGGCACGCCGTGAGCGCGCTGCACGAGGACTCAGCCGGATCTCTCTGGATCGGAACGCTGGATGGAGGGCTGTGCCGCTTCCGTGATGGGCAGTTCGAGTCTTACGGAACGGCTCAGGGTCTGACACACGACCGCATTCGATTTCTCTTCCAGGACCGGGAGGGGAGCCTCTGGATCGGAACGGAAGGCGGTGGTTTGAACCGGCTTCGGCAGGGTAAATTCGCGCCCGTAACTACCCTGGAGGGCCTGTCGAGTAATGAGGTCTACACCGTTCTCGAGGACCGTCGGGGGGTGGTCTGGGCAGGTACCCACGGCGGCGGGCTCAACAGGATCTACGACGGCACCGTCACCCACTTTTCGAAAGCCGACGGCCTCCCCAGCGACAATGTCTACGCCTTGCACGAGGACGCGCGGGGACGTCTATGGAGTGGATTCCTCGGTGGGGGGCTCTGTCGATTCGATGCGCCCGGCTGGCGCTGCTTCTCGACACGAGACGGCCTGTCGAGCGATAACGTGTACGCACTCGAGGACGGTCCGTCCGGCACTCTGTGGATCGGTACGGACGCAGGACTGGACCAGCTTCAGAACGGCCGCATCTCGCCCTTCACGGCGGATACTTCCCTCTCGGGCGCGCTCATTTCAGCCCTCCACCGCGACAGCACCGGCGCGCTCTGGATCGGTACGTACGGAGCAGGGTTGGCCCGCATCAGGAATGGCAAAATTGACCGATACACGTCGGCGACCGGCCTGACGAGCGATATCGTCCTCGCCCTTTATGAAGGAGCGGGCGGCATCATATGGCTCGGGACGCAGGGCGGCGGGCTGTGCCGTGTGTCGGATGCACGGACCGCCTGCCTCACGGCAGGCAACGGCCTGCTCTCGAACAACATCCTGCAAATTGAGGAGGATCTCGCCGGAAATCTCTGGCTGGGCAGCAACAAGGGAATCCTGCGCGTCGACCGCAGCGAGCTGAGGGCTGCGATGGCCGGAAACGGTACACACCTGCATCCGGTGTTGTATGGTCCTGCCGACGGGTTGCGGAGTAGCGAGGCCAATGGCGGTACCCAGCCCGCCTCCTGGCGCACGCGGGGCGGGCGGCTCCTGTTCTCGACCATGGGAGGAATCGCTGCCATCGACCCGGCTCGAATCCCAACGAACACGCTTCCGCCCCCCGTCGCCCTGCAACGCTTTCTCGTAAACGGTGAGACCGTACCGACTGTTGCCGGCCAGGTACTGGGGCCCGGGATCAAGGATTTGTCCTTTACCTACGCAGGCCTCAGCCTGGCGGCCCCGGACCAGGTTCATTTCCAGTATAAGCTCGACGGCTACGACGAAGCGTGGGTGGACGCGGATACCAGGCGCGAAGCATTCTACACCAACCTCCCCCCCGGCGCGTACCGGTTCCAGGTCCGCGCAAGCAACAACGACGGCGTATGGAGCCCGGCGGTCGAACTGGCCGCCTTCCGCCTCCGGCCCCATTTCTACCAGACGGCCTGGTTTGCGGCGCTCTGCGCACTGGCGGCCGTGCTGGCAGTCTTCGGCCTCTATCGCTTTCGCATCAGCCAGCTCAAAGCACGAGGACGCGAACTCGAACGTCAGGTCGAGGAGCGCACGCACGACCTCCGCCTCGAAAAGGAGAAGACGGAGCAAGCCAAAGCGGTCATCGAAGAGCAGGCGTCCAGGCTTCAGGAACTCGACCGCTTCAAGACCAGGTTCTTCGCGAACATCTCACATGAGTTCCGGACGCCGCTCACGATGATCGTGGGCCCGCTCGAGAATGTACTGCACGGCACCTACGGTCCCCTCTCCGACCGGCTCCGGCAACAGGCCGAGCTCATGTTGCGCAACGGGCTGCGCCTGCTCCGGCTCATCAATCAACTCCTCGACCTCTCGAAGCTGGAAGCAGGCAAGATGGAGCTGCGCGCCCATCAGCGCGACCTCGTACCCTTCGTCGAAGGCGTCGTCCTCTCCTGTTCCGCCTTCGCCGAGCGGAAAGGGATCACGCTCGATTTCTCCAGTGCATCCGAATCGTGCGAGGTGTATTTCGAGCCGGACAAGATGGAGAAGGTGTTCTTCAACCTGCTCTCCAACGCGCTCAAGTTCACACCTGGGGGTGGACGGGTGGCAGTCACCCTCTGCGAGCTCGATCCACAACTGGACGGCAACCTGCCGGACGGAGGCGTGGAGATTCGCGTGACCGATTCCGGCAAGGGCATTCCGGTGGAACAGCTACCCTATATCTTCGACCGCTTCCACCAGGTCGACGGCTCCAACACCCGCGAGCACGAGGGGACCGGAATTGGGCTGTCGCTCGCCCGGGAGATCGTGTTGCTCCACGGCGGCGACATTGAAGTGGAAAGCGAAGCCGGAGCTGGAGCCGCATTCATCGTCACACTGCCCCGCGGCCGGAGTCATCTGAAGCCGGAAGACCTCGCCAGAGAAGAGAGTGAGCCCGAACTGTACCACGAAGC
>DASSAV010000020.1:0-4645 GCA_035699265.1 Rhodothermales bacterium | reverse complement strand
AGTGAAAGAGTGAAAGAGTGAAAGAGTGAAAGAGTGAATGAGGGAAAGAGGGGAGGAGAGAATGAGGGGAAGAGAGGATGAGAGAAAGGGGGAGTGGCGGAGAGAGGGAAGGAGGGAGAAGGGGAGAGGGCGAGGATGGTGGGGGAGGGTGAGGATGATGGGGGCGGGCGGCGGTTCTGGTGCGCCTTTGCCTGACAGCCGTTACAGGAAGATCGCCACACCGTAACGAGGCCCGTGTTACTTTCAGGGAGCGTACACCGGGTTTTGATCGTAGTTCATTCGGTACCGGGCCGTCTCGGTGTGTGTCCCAACTTGAAACCAGCCGCCAACGTACTATGAACACCGTCGAATCCGGCATACTCAAGGCAGACGACATCGGGGGCGCCGAACAGAAGGGCACGTTTCGGGAGGAGGCGGGCCGGATCATCGTGTCGGGTTGCGGCCATGGAATCGGGGGCAGCGCGGACTCGTTCACCTTCTGCCACGTGCAGGCGGGCGGCGACTTCGACCTGGGCGCCCGGCTGCACGCCGTGGGTATGCAGAACGGCGACGGAGCACAGGAATTGGAAGCAACGGCGGGGCTGGTTATCCGAGACGGTCTCGAACCGGGCGCTCGAAGCGCGGCTCTCGTCGTGCTCCCCAGCGGGCGGGCGTGGCTCCAGACGCGCGTGGACGGCCACGGAGGGACGCGCGTGATCGGCGAACCGTACGATGAGATCCCTTTTCCGATGTGGATCAAGCTGGAGCGCCGGGGGCCCTCGTTTCACGCCCAGGCGAGCCACGACGGACTGCGCTGGTCACATTTCGCTTCGACGGAGGTGGAGATGGGTCCGACGCTCGACGCGGGGATCGCCCTGGCCGGATGCCGGGGCGCGGAAGCTGCCGAGGCTACCTTCACCGACGTATACGTCGAGGAGCTTCCGTCCGGCCGAAGGGAAAGCTGACGACCGGCATCTGGTGAAGTACCGGTACTTACATAACATAAGAGTCCCTAACAGAACTGGTGATCGGGAAGCCTGGAATGCGCAGGCTAAAGACCTGCGGCTACATGCGCAGGCCAAAGACCTGCGGCTACTACGCAGGCTAAAGACCTGCGGCTACAGGGGCGAGGGTTTTGTCAGGTATTCTAATCAATGGAGGAGGAGGTTATGGCAGAGACGAGAGAAATCCTATTGGACTGGCTTCGGGACGCATATGCCATGGAGCAGATGTCCATCGAAATCCTTGAGAAGCAGGCCCGGCGCCTGGAGAGCTATCCGCAGATGCGGCAGCGTGTGCAGCAGCATACGGATGAGAGCCGCACGCACGCCGATCAACTGAAGTCGCTCATCAAGCAGATGGGGGACGATACCTCGTCCGTAAAGTCCGGGCTCGGCTCGATGATGGGCAACTTCGGCGCGATCTTCAACGCCAGCACGCCCGACGAGGTCGTGAAGAACAGCATCGGCGACTTTGCGGTCGAGAACTTCGAGATCGCCTCATACCGCGCGCTCATCGGTGCGGCGAAGGAGCTGGGTGAGACGAACGTGCAGCACGTGTGCGAGCAGATCCTGCAACAGGAGGAGGCGATGGCATCGTTCCTTCAGCAGAACTTGCCGATGATCACGCAGGAGTTCCTGCAGCGGCAACAGGCAGGTGCGCCCGCCAAGCGCTGATTTCGGGGGATTGTGTTTGGGCAAAATGCCGGCTGGAGCAGCTTCCAGCCGGCATTTTTATGTGAAACCAAATCTGGAAGGTCTCAGGGCGACTGTACGAGCCCGATGACGTTGCCGTCGCGGTCTTTCAGAGATGCGATCTGCCTGCCTCCACCTACGTCATGGACCTCTTGCAGCGTTTCCGCGCCAGCGTCCTCCAGTTGCTTAACGGCGGTGACGATGTCGTCGACGTGCCAGTATGCCGTCATCCCGTGGCTGTGGCCGTTTGGATCTAACCCTATTTCCTGGTCGCCGACCCTGAAGCCCACGTAGTAGGGAGCGTCCGCATACGGCTCGGCGCCCAGGAGCTTGCCGTAGATCTCCTTTGCCTGATCTAGGTCTTTGACGGGATAGATGATCGTTTTGATGCCTGATGTCATGAGGTACTCCTCGTTGCTGTTGTGGATGATTCGGACGTTATAGAGTTTACCGGGGGGCTCGAGATCGGTCAGGGCAGACTTGATGCTGCCGATGACCCTGACTTCGAGGTTCGTCACGTAGCACTCCCGGTCAGTGTCGGTCGGGTCCGGCTGTTCCGGGCGCTGATAGAGGCTGTTACGTCGCCGAGCGTGCGGCTAGACGGCCGAAGCGCCCAGGACGCGGCGGCGATCCATAGCAGCACGAGCGGCAAGATCACCTTGATTGCCGGATGACCCACTGCGCCCTGCGAGATGCTCGCTCCTGTTAGATCGAATACGATGCCCGCGTACGCCCACTCTTTCAAACGGGGGAGCCGCGGCGCCAAGATGACGATGCCGCCGAGCAGCTTCCAGATTCCGAGAATGGTGACGAAGTAGGCAGGGTAGCCGAGCGCAGCCATGCCCTGCATCGTAGGATCGACGTGGACGAGGTACGCCACGCCTCCGGTCAGGAAAAAGAATGCCGTGAGGGCCGTGGTCGTCCAATAAATGGTGCTGCGGATTTTCGCCGGGCGGGTTTCTTTGGTCATGGCGCGATCTTGAGGGTCTGATATTGGTGGTGTATCCTTCATCACTGGTATGACGGAACGCGACAAGGGAATGTGACCGATGGACGAACGCGACTGGCTGGCGGAGCGGTTCGAGGGGCACCGCTCCCATCTGCAAGGGGTGGCTTACCGGATGCTCGGTTCGCTGGACGAAGCGGACGACGCAGTCCAGGAAACCTGGCTGCGGCTCAGCCGCTCGGATACCAGCGGCATCGAAAACCTAGGCGGATGGCTGGCGACGGTCGTGGCGCGGGTGTGTCTGGACGTGCTGCGCTCGCGCAAATCACGGCGCGAGGAGCCGCTGAGCGCGCGCGTCCCCGAGCCGATCACGGCGCATGACCCTGAGCAGGAAGCGCTGCTGGCCGACTCGGTGGGCCTCGCGCTGCTGGCCGTGCTCGATACGCTGACCCCTCCCGAGCGGGTCGCGTTCGTGCTACACGACCTGTTCGATCTGCCCTTCGGCGAGATTGCCCCTATAGTGGGCCGCTCTCAGGCCGCTGCCCGGCAACTCGCCAGCCGAGCCCGCCGGCGCGTGCAGGGAGCGAATTCAGCTTCCGGTGCCGATCTCTCGCACAGACGTGAGATTGTGGAGGCATTCCTTGCTGCTTCGCGCAAGGGCGATTTCGAAGCACTGCTCGCCGTGCTCGATCCGGAAGTCTTGCTTCGAGCCGACCCCGCAGCCGTGCAGATAGGAGCGGCGAAGGAGGTACGTGGCGCGGCGGCGGTTGCAGACACCTTCTCGGGACGTGCCGCGGCCGCTCGGCTGGCACTCGTGGATGGGGCCGTGGGAGCAATATGGGCTCCGGGCGGCAGGCCGCGGGTAGCGTTTAGCTTCGAGATCACGCATGGGAAGATCGTCGGAATCGACCTGGTGGCCGATCCCGAACGCCTGGGTAGGCTCGAACTGAGAATGCTCGACGAGTAACGAGCAGGCCCGTTCCGCAAGTTAGCCCGGCTCCGACACTCACGACGTCTGGTCGGACTGGCTGGTTTGCCGGCCGATGCGCAGGCGGTTGTGAACGTCCTTTACACTCACGACGGACTCCGCTACGTCTTCGGCGAGCCGCTTGGTGCGGCGGCTGTCTACCGTCCCTTCCAGCGTCACCTCTCCGTTTTCCACGTTCACCTCGATGTCCGACGCGTCGATCTGGCCGTGCATGGCGAGCCGTTCGGATACCTCTGCTTTGATCTGCTCGCTGGTTCGCTGGTAGCCTTTGGGGCCGCGTCCGGTGAAAGGACCGGGGGCCGACCACCGTTCCATCGGTATGTCGTTGCCGGCACGTTCATATTCGTCCCGCCTGCTACTGAAGCCGCGCCGCCCGTACTCGCCGCCGTAGGCCTCATTCGTCCAGTCTTCATCGACGTCGCGGTCCGGCCAGCCGGTGCGGCCGGAATCATCTTCCGGCATTCCTACGCCGAACCCGCGGATATAGTCGTTTTGGAGGTCGTAGTCGCCGCCTCGATTCAGCTCTCGGTTGTAGTCTCGCCCCCCGTATCCGCGGGCATCATAACCCGAGGGGTCGTAGGGGCCCCGGTTGTACCGGTAGTCCTCGCCTGAGGGCCGCAGGCTGCCGGGATAATCGCGCCCGCTCATCGTTTCCCGGTAGGGGCCTCCCCGGTCGTACGTGCTGCCGTGGACGGACTCACGCCTCCAGCCGGAACGGTCCGAGTTCTCATCGTGCCGGACTTCGTTGCTGTCGTTTTCTCGTTCCATGGTGCTGCTCCACAATTTTCGTGTTATCGCCTTTCCCCTGAGAAGCCCGCCTTACCAGACGTTCGCGTTGGGGAGATAGTCTACTCGCCCGTCCCGGTCGTCCCACGTCTTATTGCGGCCCTTCCCGTAGCGATGGCGGACGTCGTACGCACGCGGGCGGACGTACTCGCGGCCTCTGCCGCCTTCGGGGTAGTCCATGCGCGGCACGCGGTCCGCTTCCCTGTCGCCGATCCACGTGCGGGGCGAGGGGTAGCCACGGTCATAGAAGCC
>DASSAV010000019.1:0-6781 GCA_035699265.1 Rhodothermales bacterium | reverse complement strand
GCCGACTTGACGACGAGCGTGATCCGATCCGCGCCCGCATCTACCGCGTTCTCCAGCAGCTCTTTGGCGGCAGAGGCAGGGCGCTGCACGACCTCACCTGCGGCGATCTTGTTCGCCAGCGGCTCGGGCATGACCTGAATGATGTCCTGCGGCTCGAAGGGGACGTCCGACACGATTTCCAACCGGTGTGACTAAAGACGAAGTGTACGCATTCGGAGCGTGAGGTGGCTGTCAGTCCAAAGATAGCCTGTCAGCCCGAAGAAAGCGGGTATCAGTTCAATGAGAAATAGATCAGAAAGGCGCATGCCAGCAGTGCGAGCAGCACGGCGAGGTGCAGAGGGCGACGCCGCCGCGAACGGGGGCGTCCCATCCGCACACGTGGGCGGGAGGCTTCGGCGCGTTGCGGATCATAGTAGCGCGGCTCATAACCGAAACGCCGGGGGCGCTGCCTCTTTCCGGGAAGGAAGTATCCCAATTCGCCCTCGCCTCCTCGTTACGGTTTGCACGTGCCGGTTTAACAGGAGCGGCACTCCGGCGTTCCATTCAGACGCGGTCCACGATAGGGAAAAGAAGCTGAAATGAAGAATGAGAGGGTGCATCGAGCCGGGATGCACGCGGGGGCCCCGCCCTTGTTATTTGCAGTGAAGATGGCGAACTTGGCGACCTTTCACTTCGAGGCGCTTTCCACCATCAGTCCTTCCGCTCCTACTACAAACATGTCCTATATCGAAGATATTATTGCCCGTCAGATTCTGGATAGCCGCGGCAATCCCACCGTCGAGGTCGACGTGATTACGACCGACGGCGCCCGGGGCCGCGCGGCCGTGCCGAGTGGCGCGTCTACCGGCGAACATGAGGCCGTCGAGCTGCGCGACAACGACAAAGCAGTGTACCTCGGCAAGAGCGTGTACCAGGCAGTCGAAAATGTGAACGAAGTGATTGCGCCGGAGCTGGCGGGATACAGTGTGCTGGAGCAGGTCCAGGTTGACCGGCTCATGTTGGAACTGGACGGCACGAAGAACAAGAGCAAGCTGGGGGCCAATGCGATCCTCGGCGTTTCACTCGCCGTCGCCCGCGCGGCAGCGGAGACGCTCGGGGTGCCGCTGTACCGGTACATCGGCGGGGCGAACGCGCGGGTGCTCCCGGTTCCTATGATGAACATCCTGAACGGCGGCCGCCACGCCGACAACAGCGTCGACATGCAGGAGTTCATGGTCATGCCTGCGGGGGCCGAGTCTTTTTCGGAAGCACTCCGCATGGGCGTCGAGGTGTTCCACCACCTCAAGGACGTGCTCAAGAAGCAGGGGCACAATACCGCTGTGGGAGATGAAGGCGGCTTCGCGCCGAACCTGCGCTCGAACGAAGAGGCCGTGGAGGTGGTGCTCGAAGCCATCCGGCAGGCAGGGTCCAAGGCCGGTCAGGACATCTATATCGCCCTCGACCCGGCCGCGAGCGAGATGTACCAGGACGGCTCGTACGTATTCTGGAAGAGCGATCCGAACACCAGGCGGTCCGCGCAGGACATGGTCGACTACTGGGAGCGCTGGGTGAATAACTACCCGATCATCTCCCTGGAGGACGCGATGGCCGAAGACGACTGGGAGGGCTGGCGGATGCTGACGGAGCGCGTGGGCGACCGGGTGCAGCTCGTCGGCGACGATCTGTTCGTCACGAATACAGAGCGCCTGGAACGGGGCATCCAGGAGGGCTGCGCGAACTCCATCCTCATCAAGGTGAACCAGATCGGTACGCTGACGGAGACCCTGGAAGCCATCGAACTGGCTCACAAGAACAAATACACGGCGGTCATCAGCCACCGCTCGGGTGAGACGGAGGATTCGACCATAGCCGACCTCGCAGTGGCGACGAATGCAGGGCAGATCAAGACCGGATCGGCCAGCCGGAGCGACCGCACCGCCAAGTACAACCAGCTTCTCCGCATCGAAGAGCAGTTGGACGAGACGGCGGAATTTCCGGGCCTGAAGGCGTTTCGGTTTAGATGATAGCGCAGCACGGCGTACCGTTCGGGCGGGCCGAATGCTACGCCGTACAGTGATTCCAATTTGATCCCCCTGGGTACGATATGAGCCGGTTGCACGTGCGTATGTTTCCGCTAAACAGGAAGGTGAAGGCGGCACTGGCCGGCGTGGCTCTCCTCGCCGTCGCCGTGTGGCTTACGTTCTTCGACAGCCACAGCATCGCCAACCGGATCCGCTGGAATCGGGAGATCGCGCAGATCGAAGCCGAAAACGAGACCTTGCGGCAGGAGACGGCCGTACTGGAGGAGAAGCTGAAGGGTGCGAAGTCGGACGCCGTCATCGAGCAGATCGCGCGCGAAGAGTACGGAATGCGGAAGCCGGGCGAGCGGGTCTACCGCGTAAAGACGAAGCCGTAGCCGTCGCGCTTCCGCCACGCACCCGTACCCGACAAGTCAGAGATTCAGTCCATAGTGCTTCTCCTTTCGAGGGGGAGCACTATTTTGTGCAACCGAACACTGGTCACGACACAATGGTAACACGATGGGGGAACTAGCAGTCGGGATAGATTTGGGCGGGACGATGATTAAGGCGGCGCTCGTGGCGCGCGGCGAAGGCCTCGTACACGAGCTTTCGGTCACGACGGAAGGCCAGCAGGGACCCTCACACGTGCTGGACCGCATCGCCGAGGCCGTGCGGAAGGTTTCCCAGTTTGCGCGAGACGGGCAGATCGTCGGTGTGGGCATCGGCGCGCCGGGCGCTATCGACTGGGATCGGACGTCTGTGCAGTATCCGCCCAACCTGCCCGGCTGGGGCGTCGTGAACCTGCAACGCGAGTTGCGCGCCCGCCTGGGCGCAGACATGCTCGTCTTCGTGGAGAACGATGCGAACCTGGCGGGCCTCGGTTCTGCACACTACGGAGCAGGCAAGCCTTTCGACTCGTTCATCATGGTGACGCTCGGCACCGGCGTCGGCGGCGCCATCATCTACGGCAACAAGATCTTCCGGGGCACCACGGGAGCGGCGGGCGAGATCGGCCACATGAGCATCGACTACGAGGGGCCGCCGGACCGCTACGGGATCGCGGGCTCCATCGAAGCCTATATGGGACAGCGGTTTCTCTCCCACTATGCGCGGCATCGGCTGCTCGCATATACGGACAGTCTCGTTCACAAGATGGCGGGGGAAGATCTGGTCGACCTCACGCCGCTGATGCTGTTTCAAGCTGCGGACCAGGGGGACGAGTACTCCCGCGAGGTGCTGGAGTGGGCCGGGCAGAAGCTGGGGTGTGTTCTGGCTTCGGCAGTAAATTTGCTGGACATCCGGAAAATCATCGTGGGCGGCGGCGTTTCAGCAGCGGGGGACTACATCCTGGATCCGGCTCGGAAGACCATTCTTCGATACGTCATGCCGAGCCTCCGTGATGGGTTGACGATTTTAAGGGAAACGCTTGGAAATGAAGTGGGTATGTTAGGTGCAGCCCATCTCGTGTTTGAGTTTTTAGATGAGCATCCCTCCAGTCGCTCCTCATCCCGGTCCAGCTAGTCCGATCCGATCTGCCGCGTCACGCCGGTCATTTGACTGGACAGGTGGCGTGGCCTGTGCCGTTTGCGCGCGTCTGAAAAAGCAACGTCTGCACCTGGCCTGTCTCGCTTTTTTGCTCGCTTCCTACTTCGCGCCCCCGGCCGCTGCACAGCAGCGAGATACGGTGGGTGTGCAGGTCGTTCAGCCCGATTCGGCGTCACAGGCACCGGGGCCGGTTTCCGCGGCCGATACCTCGTCCCTGGCGCCGGCGGATTCATTATCCCCGCCAGACCCGGAAAACGGAACTTCGAGTCTCGACGAGCCGGTGAAGTTCTCTTCCTCAGACTCCCTCGTCATCCGTTTCAACGGCGAGGATGGAGACGTGGGGACGCTGTACGGCAACGCGAAGGTCAATTACGGCGACGCGACGCTTCAGGCGCACAAGGTCGCCATCCTCTTCGGCATAGACGAGCTGCGGGCCTCCGGGCTTCCTGCCGATACGGGCATGGTCGGCCGGCCGCAATTCGAGCAGGGCAGCGAGTCGTTTTCGGGCGACCGACTGGCGTACAATATGCGGACGGAGCGGGGGCGCGCGGTAGGCGCGCGGACGTCCATGCAGGAAGGGTTCATCCGGGGCGGGGTCGTCAAGGTGACCGAGGACAGCACCCTCTACGTCAAAGACGGGTTGTACACGACGTGCAACTGCATCGACGATCCGTCCTACAGCCTGCGCTCCAACCGGATGAAAGTCGTGAACAAAAAATGGGTATACACCGGCCCCATTCAGCTTTTCCTGTTCAACATCCCGACCCCCCTGTGGCTGCCGTTCGGCTTCCTTCCAGCCACGGAACAGCGGCGGAGCGGTCCGCTGCCGCCTCAGTACGGAGAGGACGAACGCGGCTTTTACCTGCGGGACTGGGGTTGGTACTGGGCGATCAACGACTACATGGACGCGCAGTTGCGGTTTGGCATCTGGACGCGCGGAAGCTGGCAGATCGCGCCTTCATACCGGTATTCGAAGCGATACCGGTACAGCGGGCAGATCGGCATCGACTACGTCCACAACCGGACGGGTGAGCACGGCGATCCTGACTACGCGGTGAGAACGACCAGTTCGATCCGGTGGAACCACAACCAGACGCTGAGCCCATCCGCCACGTTCGGCGCCAACGTAGACCTGTCCTCCTCCGGGTACCTGCACGCCATCTCCGAGAACTACGACGACCGGGTGCGAAACTCCATTGGCTCCAGCATCCGGTATAGCAAGCGCTGGCGGGAGAGCCAGCGGTCGTTCAACGTGAGTGTCACCCAGCGGCAGGTGCTCTCGTCGGGACAGACGAATTTCACCTTTCCGAACCTTTCGTTCAGCCAGGGAAGCCGGAAGCCGTTCGCCCGATCCGTACAGACCGGGCGGGAGCGGTGGTACGAGAGGATCACCTACAGCTACAACGGCACGCTGCAGAACCAGTATAACTTCAACCCACTGCGGGATGAGACGTTGATCGAAAGGGGAGATACTGCCGCACTCGGGGTGGGCTGGTGGGAGGCGCTCTGGAATCCGGATCTGTACCGGAGGGCCACCGGATCCGATCAGCAGTTCAATTTCAGCGCGCAGCACAGCATTCCGGTCTCGGCATCCTTTTCCGTGACGCGCCTTCCGATCATCAACAAGACCCTGCGTCTCAACATTTCCACGAGCGTCAACTACGACGAGGACTGGTATATATCCACGTACCGGAAAGCGTTTGAACCTCCGGATCCGCTCGATTCCACCGCGGCGCAGCAGGGCACGGTGGTTACGACGCACGTGCCGGGCTTCTTCTCCTACCGCCACTTCAGTACGGGCCTGTCGGCCAACACCACCTTCTACGGCCTCTTTCCGTTCAAAGTGGGACCCTTCAACGGGTTTCGCCACACCGTGCGCCCGACCCTGGGGTTCAGCTTCACGCCGGACTACGGGAGCGACTTCTGGGGGTACACCCGCACGTATACCGACCTGAACGGCGATTTGCACCGCTACAACATCGCTACGGGACAGGAACTCTCACCCTATGGAAGCGGCCGCCAGGAGAGCCTGACGTTCGGCGTCAGCAACGTGTTTGAGACGAAGCTCGCCCGAAAGGATACGTCGGACGCAAGCCAGTCGCGCACGCTGAAGCTGTTGTCCGTGGACCTGAACGGATCCTACAACCTCGCGGCGGACTCGCTCCGGTTCTCGCCTTTATCTATCAGCGCACGGACGGACATCTTGGACAAGTTGCACCTCACGTTCCGGTCGACTCTATCCCCGTACGCAACGGACAGCACGGGGCGCCTGCTGAACCAGTACGTTTTCTCGCCGCGTAGTCTCCACTTCCTGCGGCTCGAACGCCTGTCTCTCTCTGCCCGGACGTCGTTCAGCAGCAGCGAGGCGAAGGGGGGGCGCCCGGTTTCGTCGCCGCGGATTAACCCCACCATGCAAACGCTTACCGGCGGCGCGTATGGCGGCTACGATCCTAACGATCCGTTCAACTCCCCGTATCAGAATTCACCCGTTGGTTATGCGGATTTCGCCATCCCGTGGTCTCTAAACCTCGATTTTACCTACAGCCTGACCAACACCGGGCGTTCTGCCGTGCCCGGGAACCACGTGGCGACGCTCAATACGTCGTTCGACTTCAATCTGACGCCGAACTGGAAAGTCCAGGGTCGAAGCGGCTTCGATCTGGTTCGGCAGGATATTGTGACGACGAGCTTAAATGTGTATCGTGACTTTGAATGCTGGCAGATGAGCTTTAACTGGATCCCGATCGGGCGTTTCCAGTCCTATGGCTTCGACTTGCACGTCAAGAGTGGGAAGCTGCGCGATCTGCTGCGCATACGGCAGCCGCGTTCTGACGTGCGGGGGCGCTTCGGAGGCTGAAGCCGGGCCCCGTCAACGTCTGGAAGAAGCAGGCAAAGTTCGCGTAACGATTGGCCGTTCGCACGGATCAACGAAACTAAACAGGGAGGGGGGCTTTGGAGTGCGCTATGCCAGAGCAGACAGCGCGTGAGTCCTGTGAAACGCCGGATTCACCTCCGGACCGAGTGAAGTACGCAACTCAAATACAACGGCTCGCCGTGCGTTTGTACCGGATGCGTCCAGAAGAGAAGCGGGCGACGCTGCGGGATCGAGCGCTCGCCGAACGTTTGCGGAACGCCTTCGAGCGGGATCTGCACGCCTCCAAAGCCGGCGGCATCCACGTCTATGCGCTCGACGGGAACGTGACCCTGTACGGGTCCGTGCGGCACCAACTGGACCG
>DASSAV010000018.1:0-2559 GCA_035699265.1 Rhodothermales bacterium | reverse complement strand
CCGCCAGTCGCGCACGACCGTCATCTCCGACGGCAGCTTACCGGCGGCGACGTACTTGCGCGCGGTCTCGCGATGCATGTCCGCCTTCATGGCGGCATCGCCGATCCGTCCGTGTTTGCTCAGCTCTTCCATCAGCTTCCTCACTTGAGCGTCGCTCACTGGTCGCACGGGGCATGGCCTCCCCTTCGGGGACACCACGGCCCTCTGACCAGCCAGCTAACCGCCCGAAATATGGCGGCGTGTAGCTGTCGTGTAGAGTGGGCGCCCGGCGCCGTGCCCGGCTCAACGCCGGGTCGGTTTCCGGGCGCCCCTCACCGAACCCGGCGTGCGCCTTTCGTTACGCACCGGGCTCTCCGTAGACGTTGCCACGAAGGAAGGGGGCTTCTGCCAGGCCAGGCGGAAGGGACGGACCCTCGTCGGCGACTGCTCCACCAACCTGAACTCACCGTCGTGCCAACGACTTGTCCGCCCACGCGGCTTGCGCCAGCCGTAGCGCTTGTAAATCTCCCGCATGCGGGTTCTGGGGTGCTTCTTGCGGAGCCATCGGTAGATGGTCCACCACACGTAGTGGTCGTTGAAGGCGAAGACGTGCTTCGCCCCCCACGCGTGTCGATAGAAGTTCGCCCAGCCCCGTAGGATGGGATTCGCCAAACGCAGTCGGCTTTCAAGAGTCCGGCCACAGGTGGACCTGCGGAAGAGATTCTTGATCTTGCGGCGCAGCTGCTTCGAGCGCTCCTTCGGGATCACCGCCCGCGGTACGAAGCCACCGTTGTCCGGTAGCTCGCGCACACGGATGTGGTGACCGAGGAAGCGCATCGTGCTCGTCACCGGCGTGACGAGCGTCTTCTCCTCGGAGAGGGCGAGCCCGAGCTTGCGCTTGAGCTCACTCGCCAAGGCTGCCTTCTCGGCTTCGGCTACCGCACGGGTCTCCTCGGGATCCCCATCGGTTGCCACGAGCACGATGAAGTCATCGGCGTACCGGATCGGCATGAAGACGGGACGGCCGCGTCGCTTGTCGTGGTCGCGGTTCCCATGCGCTCGACGAGCAATCGCCTTCGGATCGGCACGTGGTTCGCTTGGTCGTGCCTTGCGGGACAGGCAAGTGCCCGTCCCACGCGGCCAAGCGTGCCGCTCGTACTTCTCCTCGATGATGCTCAGCGCGATGTTCGCTAGCAGGGGGGACAGGATCCCACCCTGCGGCGTACCGCTGTCGGAGCGCAGGAACTGCTCTTCGGACAGAACGCCAGCCTTCAGGAATGCCAGGACGAGTCGCTCAAGCTTCGCGTCACCGACGCGTCGCCGAACGCGCTCCATCAACCCATAATGGGAGATATTGTCGAAGCACCCTTTTATGTCGCCTTCAATTGCCCACTGGAAGGGGAGTTTCTCATCCCGCTTCCAGCGCTGCCCGCCCCGTGAGCGCATCAGCAGCTTGAGGTGCGCGATGGCTCCGTGGACGGACTTCCCCGGTCGGAAGCCGTACGAGACGGGGTAGAAGTCCGCCTCGAAGATCGGCTCCATGATGTTCTTCACCGCGGCCTGCACGACCCTGTCTTTCACGGTCGGGATGCCCAGGGGACGAAACTTCCCCGGTTGGCCTGATTTCGGAATGAGTATGCGCCGGACGGGAGCCGGCCGGAACGTGCCCCCTCGCAAGTCCTTGCGGATCTCGTCGAGGAACGGCATCACTCCGCTCTTCAGGACCTGCCTGACCGTGACCCGGTCTATGCCTGCCGTCCGCGCGCCGCGATTTCGCTGCACGCGGGCGAAGGCGATTCGGAGGTTCCGGAGATCTGTCACCAGACCCCAGAGCTTCTCGAACACGTAGCCCAGGTGTTCCTTGCTTCGCGTGTGCAGCGCGCGTTGCACGTTCTGGAGCCAAAGAGTGTCCTCCTTGGTTGCCACATACATGGCTTGCCCCAGCGACCCCAGCGCTGCACTCATCTACTGCCAGCCTTCGCCATGTGCACGGCTCTCCCGTGCTCGGACTACTACGAAGGCTCCGCCCCTCGACCGAGACATCGCCGGGCTTGGCGGCTTGCCGGGTGTTTCGGTCCCGGCGCTCGGCTCGAGGTTCTTACGTTCCCGAAGGAGACCCTTGGTGCGGTAGGTGGTCAGCTTTGCCCCTGGCAGCTCTGGCCGTCCGTCGCTTCGGAACCAGACGGGCGGCGCGCCGGCTATGCCGGCGCTCCAGATCGAACCATATGACAATCCGGGTCGGGCTGCGTTCCCCATCACCAGGTCGATGGGGTGCATCTTCCGTACAGAGGGATCAGTCGCTGACTTCAACTTCAACCGTGTCGGCTTCACCGTGGCACCTGTGGTAGCCCATCGGCCGAGGACTCTCGTCGTCGCCATGGGCAGTTCACGCCGCTCGGCTTTTGCAGCCCGCCGTTCCAACCTTGGCGGGGTTCGCGGCGCCCTTACACGCTCGATCCGACTCGAGCGGTGATGACGTAACGTACTGATTTCAGGTCATCGGTTTCCTCCAGGCTTCGTAACGCACCGATGGCGAGATGTAATTGTCGTTGACGCAAGAATCTAATTGACGCCAGGCAC
>DASSAV010000017.1:0-6403 GCA_035699265.1 Rhodothermales bacterium | reverse complement strand
CTGGAGCGCCGGACGAGGCTCCCCAGGGCGCGTTTGTTGCGGGGCTTCTTTTTCCTGAAACAGCGCGGCGTGATCGATTGGATGGCTCCGGCTGACGAGCTGCGGGTCGTCTTTCAGGAGCCGAGGCCGACCCTCCTGCCGGTCGATGACGTGGCGGTGCGCCGGGCGCTGCGCCGTGCCGAAGTGCGGCTGGGAGACATGCTGCGGTATGCGCGTTCGGTCTCCTGCCGACGGCATTTCCTGCTTTCCTATTTCGGTGAAGAAAGCCCGGCCAACTGCGGGAGGTGCGACGTGTGCCTGGGTGGGGAGGGCGCCTTCGCCGTGGCGCCGGACGATGAGCCTTTGATCCGCAGCATCCTGGAGCTGGTACAGAAGGGGAAGCCTGAGTCGGACTGGCCGATTGGAGACGGTAGAAACGGGCGACCCGGCGAACTCGTGGGCTGGCTCGTTCAGGAGCAGTACATCCGGGGCGGTGTGACGGACGGGGCATATACACTCCTCCCGAAGGGGAGGGCATACCTGGAACAGTGGCACCCGCGGGGTTAGAGCAGGGTACCGCTCAGGATCAGGGCGGCGAGGGTGAAGTAGATGACGAGGCCGGTCACGTCCACCAGGGTTGCCACGAACGGCGTGGAGGACGTGGCCGGGTCGGCGCCGAGCCTTTTCATCACGATCGGGAGCATGGCGCCGGAGAGGGTGCCCCACGTGACGACGCCGACGAGTGAGAGCCCCACCGTGATGGCAATGAGCAGCCAGTGCGGACCGTAGGTTCCGAATAGCTGCTGCCAGGCGGCGATGCGAATTACCCCGATGAGCCCCAGGATGGCGCCGAGGGAAACGCCGGACAGGATCTCACGGCGCATGACGAGCCACCAGTCCCGGAGCGTCAGCTCCCCGACGGCCAGTGCACGGATGATGAGCGCCGCCGCCTGCGATCCGCTGTTGCCCCCGCTCGAAATGATGAGCGGGACGAACAGCGCCAGCACCACGGCCTTGTCGAGTTCCGTCTGGAAGTAGCCCATGGCGGTGGCGGTGAGCATCTCGCCGAAGAACAGCAGGACCAGCCAGCGCGCGCGCTTCTGGACGAGGATCGGGAGCGGCGTGCTCATGTACGGCGCGTCGAGTGCCTCCAGGCCGCCGAGTTTCTGGATATCCTCTGTCGCTTCTTCCTCGGCGACGTCCAGAACGTCGTCGATGGTGACGATGCCGAGCAGGATGCCGATGGCATCCGTCACCGGGAGGGAAGTGCGGCCGTAGTGCGAAAACTCCTGGACGGCCGCTTCCTGGTCGTCCGTAGCCTTCAGGGCGACGAACCGCCCGTCCATGATGTCGCGGACCAGCGAATCCGGGTCGGCCAGGATGATGTGGCGGATGTGGACGTCGTCGACGAGGCGTCCATGGTCGTCTACGATGTAGACGACGTCGAACGTCTCGCTTTCCCGTCCGTACGCGCGCAGGTGCTCCAGCGCCTCCTGGATCGTCCATTCGGGCCGGATGGCGACGTACTCCGGCGTCATCAGGCGGCCGATACTGTCCTCGGGGTATCCGAGGAGGCGTACGGCTACCTTGCGCTCGTCCGGGGAGAGCAGGGTCAGCAGCTTGCGAACGACGGGGCCCGGAAGTTCTTCCAGGAGCGCCGTGCGGTCGTCGGGGGAGAGGTCGTTGAGGAGGTCGGCGAGCCGGTTCTGGCGTTGCGCCAGCGCCTCGATGAGTTGTTGCTGCTTTTCGAGAGAGAGGTACTCGAACGCTTCGGTGGCCTGCTCACGCGGGAGCAGCCGGAACACCAGCACGTCGTCGGGCGGCTCCAGATCGTTCAGGAGGTCGGCGGCCTCCGGACCGGTCCACGTGGAGATGGCTTCCCGCAGGTCCCGGAAGGCGCGGTCACGGATGAGTTCTTCGAGTTCTGGCTTCAACAACTGCTGGAGCATGCGCTTCTTCCGTTTGCCGTCCGGGTTCGCTTTCCGGATGTGTCTCTGGTCTACATCGCAGGGAGATGGGTTAAAATTCGTACCGTCCCAGCTCTTCGCCAAGATATGTTTCGGCGAAAACGGCTCGGGCTTTTTCCAGATTGCGTTCCGTACAGCCGGGCGAGAGATGTACCAGGATGAGCTTGTTCGCCTCAGCCTGCGCCGCTATCCGGGCCGCCTCTTCGGGCGAGGAGTGCCAGGGACCCTCGCCTGTCGCTTCGTGGACGAGGATGTCTGTCCCGCGCGCCAGGCGCATGATGCTGTCGGCCGGCCGCGTGTCACACGAATACGTGACGGACGCCGGTGACTGCCCATGCGAGAACCGCAATCCAATGACCGGGATCCCATGAACGCCGGGCGATGCGGTGACGTGCCACGCCTCGCCGTCCAGGACGCGCGCGCCTTCTTCCAGCGGAATCTCGTGCCATTGAATCTCGGGCATTCCGGTCCAGCTACTCGTATCGAACGCCTCGAAAGAACGCTGGGCCTGGCCGATGGCCGTAGAGATGCCGTACACCGGAATGGGGCGGTGGCGGTCCGAGAGCCAGATCTTCTCCATGAACAGGGGGAAGCCGCCGACGTGGTCCGGGTGTTCGTGGGTGACGATCAAAGCGTCGATCGTATCCACCTCGATGCCCGCTGCCATGACGCGCTGCAAGACGTCGCCTCCGCAGTCGACGACGACCGACGACCGCCCATCTGTCACGGCGAGCATGGTTGTAGTGCGATGGGGATCGCTGACCGCGGCCCCGGTGCCGAGGAGGTGCAGTGTGGGCATCTATCTATTTTGGATTTGAAATTTTGGATTTTGGATTCGAGGAGGCCCGCAGAGGACGCACGCTGAATTCAGACTATACGTTCGTGGTGTCACTCTCCTTTCCACTCGTCATCCTCGACCTGATCGGGGATCCAGGCAGCACAACCATGTAATTGCCGCTTCGATCCCCTCGGCATTTCGATGGTCCGAAGAAACCAACTGCCAATCGAAACTTTACCCGTGTCCTCCATCCGAGTCGGACCATCCGAATCCAAAATCCGCAATCTCAAATCCAAAATCGTTCATCTGGTTCTCGTGACGGTGTAGTCGACCAGGCCGAGCATCGACGCGCGGGCGGGGCTGTCCGGAAACCAGAGGAGGAGGTCGCGGGCCTCACCGGCCAGCGTGTTCATGCGATCCCGCGCGTATCGGGTACCGCCTGCCTGCTCCACGAACGCCGCCACGTCCCGCACGTCGGACCGGCTCTTCCGTTTCTGCCGGACGATCTTCAAGATTCGCTGGCGCTCGGTCTTGTCTGACTCCCGCAAGGCGTAGATGAGCGGGAGCGTCATCTTCTTTTCCTTGAGGTCGATGCCGAGCGGCTTGCCCACGTCCTCGACACCGAAGTCGAAGAGGTCGTCCCGGATCTGGAACGCGAGCCCCAGCTTCTCACCGATCGTGCGCATGCGGTCCACCGCCTCCTCGTCGGAAGTGGCGCTGATCGCGCCTGAAGTGGTACAGGCCGAGATAAGCGAAGCGGTCTTGTCAGAGATGATGCGGAAATAGGTTTCCTCGTCGATGTCCAGGTGGCGCGACTTTTCGATCTGGAGCAGCTCGCCCTCGCTCATCCGGCGGACGGCATCCGACATGGTGTGCAGGAGGCCGTACTCGCGGTAGTCGAGTGCGAGCAGCAGGCCGCGGCTGAGCAGGAAGTCGCCGAAGAGGACGGCCACCTTGTTCTTCCAGAGCGCGTTGATGGAAAACACGCCGCGCCGGCGGTCCGCGTCGTCCACCACGTCGTCGTGGACGAGCGTGGCCGTGTGCAGGAGTTCGACGAGGGCGGCGGCGCGGTAACTCGACTCCGTGACGCCGCCGCACGTCTTGGCGGCCAGGAGCACCAGGAGCGGGCGCATGCGCTTTCCCTTCCGGCGCAGGATGTACTGTGTGACCTTGTCCAGCAGTCCGACCGGCGAGCGTGTCGCCTCCCGGAAGTACGTCCGGAACCCGCCCAATTCATCCTCTACCGGCCGCTTCAGCTCGTTCAAAGACATCGGCCGTTGCGGCAGCGCCGTCGTCGTGCCGAACCCGTCTCCGCCCGCATGTACCTGTGTGGAATCGAGCATGAAGGTATTTTCAGAAAAAAATGAAAACTGCTCCGGCTGCTACGCACCGGGGTGGGAGAAGTTTTGCGGCGGGAGAAGTTCGGGGGCGGGCATGCCGAAGATACGAATGGATCGAGGGTCGTACCCAATCGTGCCAGATCCGTCTACACCCTTCAGGAATGGCTGTCCTTGCCAGCTCCCCGGACGACAAGTTTTCCGTCCAAGCGATATATGACACCGAGCCGCAAAGCCCCCCACCGGTCATCCCGAATCCCGCTCGCGGCTTCACCGACGACGCCCTACTCGGAATCCACGCTCCGGCTCACGCACGGCAGAGGCGGGGTGAGGGATCTGTATAGAACGCGAGGCGCAGCATCCACCTGAGCGGGCCCACCTTGAACAGATCCCTCACCCCGGTCTCACGTGAACACTTGAACCCGCAAACACGCGAACACTACGACTTCACCCGAACTGATACGCCCGGCGCCGCAGCAGGTACAGGAAGAACGGCACGCCGCACACCGCCGTGAGAATGCCGACGGGGAGTTCCTGGGCGGGGAGCAGCGTCCTAGCGGCCAGGTCGACCCAGATCATGAAGATGGCGCCCGCGAGGAACGACACGGGCAGCACGCGCCGGTGGGGCACGCCGGTAAGGGAACGCACGGCGTGCGGCACGATGAGTCCGACGAATCCGATGACCCCGGCTGCGGCGACCAGCGTGCCCGTGACGAGCGCCGTCACGACCAGCAGCACCCGCTTGACGGTTTCGACGGGCACGCCGAGGTTGAAAGCCGCTTCCTCCCCCAGAAGAAGGGCGTCCAGCGGCCGGGACATGCCCCAGAACACGAAAAGTGCAGCGAGGGAAGCAGCGGCGGGAATGGGGAGCAGGCTCCAGCGCGCGCCGCTGAAAGAGCCGAGCAGCCAGAAGAGGACGGCCCGGATGCGGTTCAGGTCGGGGGAGGCCAGGGTGATGAGCGACGTGACGGCGGCCATGAGCGCCGAGATGGCGACACCCGCCAGCAGCAGCCGGGCGATGGAGATGCCGTTGTGGGTCCGTGCAACGACGTACACCAGTGAAATGGCGGCCAGCCCCCCCAGAAAGGCGGCCAGCGGCATCGAAAGGGCCTTGCTGAGGAGCGGCGGGAGCAGGCCCATGTAGAACAGGGAGGCGCCGGCGGAAGCCCCGCTGGAGATCCCGAGCACGTAGGGCTCCGCCAGGGGATTGCGGACGAGCGCCTGCATGCTCACGCCCGACACGGCGAGCCCGCCCCCTACGACCAGCGCGAGGATGACCCTGGGCAGGCGCAGGTTCCAGATGATCTGGTCGGTCGGCGTTACGATCCCGGACGAGCTGAAGCTCGCATGTGCCCAGAGGATGCGGAGGGCGTCCGCCAGCGGTACCGGCTCGCTGCCGAAAGCGACCGCCACCCCCATCGAAATCACCAGAGCCGCCAGGAAGCCGACGGAAACCAGAGCAGGACGATTCATACCAAATCCGGTTACTGAATACTGGAATGGCTCAGGTCGAAGAAGCTCCCCTCCTTTCTAAGTAGGGGCAGGGGTGGTTCTCGCCACGTTCCCGAGCCGTGCTATACTCCTGGACTCGGCATCATTCTTTCTTTCCTCCTCTCGTCCTTTCCTCCTTTCCTCCACTCCTCCTCTCGTACGCTCCTGCCCGGTCCTCGGGAAAAAGCTCCGGGTGCAGCAGCGCGGCCAGGCGCCGGGCGCCCTCAATGAGACGCGGGCCGGGGCGCGTGATGAGGCTGGGGTCGAGGCTGTAGATGCGGCCCGAACGGATTGCCGGGACGGATGCCAGGGCAGGGTGGTGCTCGACCAGCCTGTGCGCGTCGTAGTTCTGGCCCCAGGTGCCGACGATCACGTCTGGTCGGGCCGCTAGGACGAACTCTTCGCTCAGGACGGGGTTGGCCGTGCCGATGCTGTCGGTGATGCTGTTGCCCCCGGCGAGCCGGATCAGCTCGTGGGTATAGCTCTCATTCCCAAAGGCGTAGAGTTCTTCGTCGCCGATGAGCATGAGGACGCGCGGCCTAGGTGCGCGCGCCGTCCGGGCGCGGAGGGTGTCGATCTGAGCTTGCAGGGAGTCCGCTGCGGCATTGGCGCGCGCCTGGGTCTTTAGCAGGTCTCCCGTCGTGCGGATGGCGTCCAGAACGCTTTGCAGGGTTTTGAAGGAGAAGAAATAGACCGGGATTCCCAGGGCGGTCAGGGTTTCCGCATCCTTCGGGCTGTCGACCTGGTCCGTCGCCAGGGCCAGGTCGGGCCTGAGCGTGGCGATCTTCTCGAAGTCGACCGGTAGGGCGGAAAAGTGGGGGAGGGTGTCCACCGCCGGGGGGTAGTCGTCT
>DASSAV010000016.1:0-3486 GCA_035699265.1 Rhodothermales bacterium | reverse complement strand
AGCACGTACTTCGGATATGGCAGCGCACTGGCAGGCGGACCCGACTCCGTGCTGGCCGCCCTGCTCCACGACGGCATCGAAGTCCAGGAAGCCTGGTATCCGGGTCCATCTCGGTGTATGGGACTTCTGTACGGCCGGATGATCGTGCAGCTTGCCTCGCCTGACGCCCGAATCGCGAGCTTCGGCTTTACGCAGGATTCGTCACGCGTAAGTCCTGAGTGCTTTAGCACCTGGAAGCTCTACGACTTCGCTCAGGCGAAGTAGTCCGGCACAGCGCGGCCCTGCTCAACCGCCGGTAGCTCACCCTCCAGCACCCGGCCCATGTACTCGCGGGCGAGGCGGACCTGCTCGTCCACGTAGTCCAGGCCGGCGTATTCGTGGTACTCGTTCAGGACGGGATGGCAGAGTTCGTAGCCCAGGTAGCCGTCGTAGCCGATCTCGCGGAGCAACCTGATGAAATGCGGGTAGTCCGGCGCGGGCTGTCCCCAGTTGTGCCAGCGGAGCTGCGCCCGCCCGTCCTCGTCCCGGTAGAACTCGCCGCCGAAGTGCGTGTGCACCTGCAAGGGGCCCACGGTGCGGACGGCGTCCGCGACCCAGCCGCGGTCGAAGCGGGTCATGATCGGCAGGTCGAGGCAGGCCTTCAGCCAGGGCGAGTCGACTTCCCGAACGAGGTCGTACATATCCTTCCAGTGGCGGATCAGCGGGGCGTGGTTCTGAAGCGCCATCACGACCCCGAACTCCTCGCCGAAGGCCGCTGCCTCCCGGAGACAGTTTTTCGCCAGATTCCAGCGCTCCAGCCACGTGGCGTACGGGTACTGGCGCTCGAAGGTGTAGAACTGGCCGCGGACGAGGTCGTAGCTGGCCCTGCCGTCGCGCAGGGCGATGCCGGGCCAGGCCGCAAAGAGGCGGACGACCTTCGCGCCGAGGTCGGCGGCGAGCCGGGCTGTCTCCCGGACCATCAGGAGTTGCGCCTCCCGGTGCTCGGCGAGAGGGCTGGAAAAGTCGTTGTTGGCGGCGACGCAGGGGATCTCCAGGCCCGCTCTCTCTACCAACTCCCGGATGCGCGCCCGCGCACGGGCATCCAGGTCCAGGGGGCTTCCGTGGGGACGTTTTGCGTCCAGTTCGATGCCGTCGTAGCCGTATTCACGGGCACGGCGGACGATCTCGTCAAAGCTGAGCGCGGGGCCGTCGTACCACAGTCCCGCATACGAAACGGTGTAAAGCCCGATCTTCATGGCTGCCTCTCATCAAACATATGGTGCGCGTGCGTGTACCGAAGCCGGAGGATCTCGTATGCAGCCGGGCGACGATACCTTAACAGTATACGGCATCGGGCAGATAAAAGGAGTGTATGAGCGCGGGTTCACCACGGGCCCCGCCGCTCACAGCCGCGTGCGCCTGCGGCGAAACATAGGCCCCCATCGGCGTTTCACCGTGCACGTCGCCGCTCGAACCCACAACCCCGTACATGGCCTCCTCCGCCGGCATCGAATACCTGTTATCGCTTCCCCGCTTCACCGACCAGGGTGCACTGGCCTACAAGCCGGGTTTCGAACGGATGGACGCACTCGTGGCATCGATGGATCAGCCGCACACCGCCTTCCAGAGCGTGCACGTGGCGGGTACGAACGGGAAGGGCTCGACGGCGTCCATGCTGGCCGCTATCGCAACGGCGAGCGGGCGGCGCGTGGGTTTGCATACGTCGCCGCACCTGTACTCCGTCACCGAGCGGATGCGCATCGACGGCGCTCCCGCGCCCGAGGCCTGGCTGGACGACGCCGTGGCCCGGTTTCGCACGGTGTTCGACGAGGTGCGGCCGAGCTTCTTTGAAGCGACGGTCGCCCTTTCGTTTCTGTATTTCGCAGAGCAGAAGGTCGACCTGGCCGTCGTCGAGGTCGGGCTGGGCGGCAGGCTGGACGCGACGAACATCATAACGCCGCGGCTGGCCCTCATCACCAATATCGGATTGGAGCATACCGACCTTCTCGGCGACACGCACGCGCTCATTGCCCGCGAGAAGGCGGGGATCATCAAGCCGGGCGTGCCGGTGCTTACGGCGGCTGATCACCCGGAAGCCCTTGCCGTAATCCGTACCGTAGCGGCAGAGAAGGAAGCACCCTGCTACCGCGTGCAGGACGAAATGGACATTCAGCGGGTTCAAACGACATCTAATGGGCTGGAGTTGGATCTGCGCACGCCAGTTTGCCGCTATGATGGGCTTTTCATCGGCCTGCCGGGGGCGCACCAGACCTGGAATGCGGCCCTGGCGGTTCGGGCTTCCGAGATGCTATGGGAGGAAGTCCGGCACGATTCTAGCTCCGTATTTCAGGGTCTCCGCAGCGTGCGGCGGCTCTCAGGCCTTCGCGGCCGGTTCGACGTGCTTCAGGAACACCCGGCCGTCATAGCCGACGTGGCGCACAATGCGGAGGGCCTGGCCGTCACACTAGAAGCCGTTCACCCCCTGGTTCAGGCCGGTAGTTCTTTGTACGTACTCTTCGGCGCCATGCGGGACAAGGATGTGGAACGCATGGCCGCACTCCTGCGCCACGCGAACGCACAGGTATACTGCGTCTCCGTAGATTCGGAGCGCGCACTTGGAGCGGACGTGTTGGCCGGTATGCTTCGGAAGCACGGCGTCGCCATATTCGGGGCAGGCCCTCTCCGCGAGGGCTTGGAGACGTTTCAGAACTGTGCACGGCGCGACGACGTGCTGCTCATTACCGGTTCCCACCAGGTCGTCTCGCAGGTACCCGGCGGTCTCCTCACCTGAGCAGCCTTCTGCCTTCCACCAATCATTCTTCAAAATAATAGACCATGCAACCATTGACTATCTGCCGCGTTTGAATTAGCCTAAGAGTAGATAAAGGACCGGCGCTCCTGCGTACGGCCACTGAGCGGCTCCGCTGCCACCTTCTGCGAGCCCTCTCCATCTGGCGGCTTACCGCCCGCCTTCCTCCGTTCCCCCGCTTTGTCACCTGATCTAACCTCCGTGTAAGGAGCACCATTCTACCGCATGCGAATGCTTGCGCCCTGTGCGCCGGTGCGTTTCGCGTACGGCTCATCCCAGTCTGTGTAATGCCCGCTCTCCACGCAGAGCCGGTCTCACGCACGATAACCGTTCACATTCTTTTATATGAAAATCTCGGAATTGCAGGACAAAAAACTACCTGATCTGAAGGAGATCGCCCGCGGCATGGGCCTGGCGGGCTACTCCAATATGCGCAAGCAAGAAATCATTTATCTCATCCTGGAGGCCCAGGCCGAAGCAGCCGCGCGAAGCGGCGACGGTGCCGTGCGGAGAGAGCGCGAAAGCCGCCCCCACGACGACCGGCAAGAGGCCTCCAACGGAGAGGCCGCGCGAAACGGCAGCCCCGTGCCCGAAGTAGCCGTATCCGAAGCGGCGCCCCAGGCCGCCGGTGCACCCAACGAACAGCGCGATCGCCAGCGCGACCGTAACCGGAACGATTGGAAAGACCGGCGTCGCGG
>DASSAV010000015.1:0-3546 GCA_035699265.1 Rhodothermales bacterium | reverse complement strand
CGCTGCTGGAAGTAGTGCCGCCAGGTCGAGAGGGCGGTTTCGAGGTTGAAGCTCATGACAGGGCGGGTTGGAGGGTGTATCCGGAGCCCCAGAGGCGGGCTAGGATAGCGTTGACCTCCAGCCAGTCGCGCTTGGTCGCCTCCAGCGCCTTTATACCCTTGCTGGTGAGGCGGTAGTACTTGCGGTCGGGGCCAGACTCGGAGGGCTGCCAGAAGGCTTCGACCAGGCGCTCGTTTTCCAGTTGGTGCAGGAGCGGATAGAGCTTGCTGGCGGTCCAGCGGATCTTGCCGTTAGAGAGGTCTTGGACGCGCTGGATGATCTCATATCCGTACATCTCGCCGTCGGCGAGGAGGGACAGGAGAAGAGGCTTAACGGAGGCAGCGACGAGGTTTTTCGAGAACATGGGACACCGGCTGGCTGGAGGTATGTCGGATTCTGATATACACTATACCAAAATCAGATATAGTTTGTCAAGGGTACCGCAAGGGAGTCTACGAGACGAAGTGTGTACGTGGGTACGAGGCTTAGATTCGGATGCGAAGGTCGTAGCCTCGTAAATTCATCGGCTTCTCGACTCCACGCTCAGGGCGTGGAGGAGGCCGGGGAGGTAGAAGAGGAGGGTGAGCAGGAGATTGAGGTAAAAGGGGCGGGCGGGGCCAGTGCGGGAGTAGACGGCGAGGGGCGGGAGGATCAGGCAGAGGAATAGACGGGAAAGCTTCATATTTTCAGAGGGTGACGGTCGGTGTTCGGTCGTGCAATATATCACCGCGCACCTCTCAGGCCGAAGGCGGATATACGGGGCCCCATCTGGTTGGTTATGCTGTGTTTTTGGTTAAGGCGGCTGCCGATGGCAGTGATCTTGTTCGCGGGCGCCTCGTGTGGGCCGCAGCGAGGCCCGGCGGAGCTGGACGGGGCGAGCCTGGCGCGAGCCTACTGCTCCCGGTGCCACGCCTTCCCGGAGCCGGAATTGTTGAGCCGCCACGTATGGGTGAATAGCGTCCTGCCCGCGATGGGGGCCTTTATGGGCATGTACACGAAGACGGCGCGCTACAGCCTCATCGAGCCGCTGACCGCCTTCGGCATCAATGCGGACAGCGTCTACCCCACCCGGCCGCAGATTTCGAAGGAGCGGTGGGGGGCTATCGTGTCGTACTACGAGCACGCGGCCCCGGACAGCCTCGTGGATCCACCCCGCGCCGTGCCGGTGAGCGTCGGGCTTCCCTACTTCAAGGTCGACGTCCCACCCGGCCGGTTCGAGCCGCCCTACACGACGGCGGTCCGCATCGACGCGGCACACGGCCGCCTGTTCGTGGGCAACTACGCCACAAAGAACGCGCTCGTCGCCTTCGATCCGAAACTCGATCCCCTGCACCGGTACGACCTGGACGGCGATCCGGTGGCCGTGCGCGTGGTAGGCGACCGGGTGCTCGTGGCAGTCGTGGGCAAGGGGCCCGAGCCGACGGATGCCTCGGCGGGCTCGCTCCAGGTTATCGAGGGGCCGAACGGTTCACCCCGCCGCCTCATCAGCAAGCTCCGGCGTCCGGTAGACTTCGCCCTTGGCGACCTGAACTCGGACGGGCGCGAAGACTTCGTCATCTGCGAGTACGGGAACCGGACGGGGTTTCTGTCCTGGTACGAGGGGCTGGAAGGCGGAGGCTACCGGCGGCACGTGCTGAGCCGGCAGTCCGGAGCGGTTCGCCTGGCCCTCCACGACTTCGACCGGGACGGCAGGACGGATGTCGGGGTGCTCATGGCCCAGGGGGATGAGGGCTTCGATATTTATTACAATCGGGGCGCGGGGCGCTTCGAACAGAGGCGCGTGCTGCGGTTTCCACCCGTCTACGGCTCCAACGACTTCGACCTGGCCGACTTCAACGGCGACGGTGTGACGGACATTCTCTACGCCGCCGGCGACAACGCCGACCTCTCCACGATCCCGAAACCCTATCACGGCGTGCGCATCTTTCTCGGCGACGGCGAGGGCGGCTACTCCGAGCGGTACTTCTTTCCCCTCAACGGCTCCACCCGCGTCCGGGCGGCCGATTTCGACGGGGACGGCGACCTGGACATCTCCGCCGCCGCGTACTTCCCGGACTACGCCCGTACCCCGGAGGAGAGCTTCGTCTACCTCGAAAACGAGGGCGGATTCACGTTCAAGCCCTACACGTTTGAGGACTCATACCGGGGGCGGTGGATGGCGCTCGATGTGGGCGACATCGACGGCGACGGCGACCCGGACATCCTGCTGGGGTCGAACATCGCCATGGGGCCGCTGGGAGATAAAACCGGGCTGTACAACCGCTGGCGGAAGGACGCACCCTCTTTCCTCGTCCTGGAGAACACAACGACGGCCACAACACCGGCCCGCCAACAACCTGCCCTGTAACGAAGGCGCAAACTGAGGCGTCTCCGGAGAACCGGGTACGGGCGGGCACATACCAGTGTGATCCTATCTACGAAGACACCCGGCATGCGAGGCTGGTATTATGTTCTGGATGATCGTTATCATCATCATCGCCATCGTCGTGCTCGGGTTCATCGCCAGCCGCGTGATCTGGAGCGCCGAAAAGGAGACGCCGGGCGGCCTCGACGAAAAGGCGCCGACGGGGGAGTTTCCCTCGCTCGGTGAAGAGGAAGCGGAACGGGAGCGGTCGGAGCGGCTATGAGCTTCGGATCAGGGCTCGCCGAGGCGGTGGAAGCGGGAAATGCGATCCAGGATCCCTTCGCGGGCGGCCTGGGGCTCGTTGATCCACTCGATGAGGGCGGCGTAGTCGCGGCATTTCGGGTCGTGCGTGTAGTAGTTGGGCACGACGGCGAGGACGTGGAAGCCGCGGTCTAGCTGGAAGGAGAGGGTCGGATCGGAAAGCTCCCCGTGGATGACCTTCCGCACATAGGTCTCGGCGTCCATCTGGCCGGCGTAGCGATGGAAGCCGGGGAGGCGGGCACCGGCACGGATGCGGAGGAGCTTCAGGCGCTCAGCCAGTTCGCGGCGGGCGTCGTACAGCTTCGAGCCGATGCCCATGCGGCGCATCTCGGGGTCGACCATCACCTCGGCGCCGTAGAGGGTGCGGCCCGTGGGGTCGTGGTTGGTGAAGTAGCCGGAATCCGTGAAGTCGTCGTAGCTGTCGAGGCGGTCGTAGTCGTCCCAGCGGATGATGAGGCTGGCGGCCATGCCGACGACGCGCTCCGCCTCGGTGTCGTAGGCGACGAGCTGGCCTTCAGGAAAGACCTCCAGGTGCTTGCTGAGGTATTTCGACGTATAGGGCTCATCGAAGGGATAGACGAGCCGGGAGATCCGCTCGATGTCGGCGAAGTCCTCGGGGCGCGTGTTGCGCACGACGATGCGATCCGAACCCGGTTCACTCATACCAATCCTCCTGGGCGACATGTATTACACCAGATCGCTGAATTAGTTGTGCAAGGTAGACCGCCGGGGGGCGGGAGTCTGGGAGTCTGGGAGTCTGGGAGTCTGGGAGTCTGGGAGTCTGGGAGTCTGGGAGTCTGGGAGTCTGGGAGTCTGGGAAAATACGAGCGTACGAGAGTAGG
>DASSAV010000014.1:0-3403 GCA_035699265.1 Rhodothermales bacterium | reverse complement strand
CGAGCCTCGGTAGTGCGGTTCCGGCGTTCGGCAACGAGTAGCACGTTTGCCACCTCCAGCGGCCAGATCATGGGAACGAGGGCGGAGGAACCAGTGCGGAGTTGATCGAGGAGGCGGTCCGTTGCGTCAGTAATCTCGTCTTCAAAGCACCAGGACATCGTGACGGAAGCGTCAATCACAAAATCTGGCATTAGCGACGGCCTTCTTCGATCATGTCCCGGATGCTCAATCCATCTAGTACGTGACCTTTCCGGAACGCCCTCAGGCCCGCGACGGCGGCGGCGATGTCACCCTGAGAAGGCTTATGACCGCCGACCCATTGCCGGTCCGTCGCCGAGGGATAGGCATCTTCGTCCCTGAGCTCTTCCAGGATGCGTGAGGCAATTGCGTCCTGTCTCTGCCGAGGAAGTTTCGCCAGCCTCTTAATAGCCGCTTGCATAAGTTGCGTCATGGCACCCGTTATCGTTGAATCGTTGTGACTGCAAACGCTGGGAGGCCGATCGTACTGACTTGTCCTACGTTCAACGAGGGGAAGAGTTTGCTTCTTGACCCCAAGCTTCAGAGGACAGCAAGCCACACGGTCAGTCCCGGTAGATATCGGCCAGGGGGAGTTCGAGTTGCAGGTGCTCGCTGCGAAGGATAGCGTCGTCGCCCCCATCTATGCGTAGCCGCCATTCGTCGCCCCGGCGGAGATAGCGGGTGATGCTGGGGGTGTCTTGCCGGGCGACCCAGTATTCGAGCAGTGAGGGAATCTGCAAATAGGCTTCGAGCTTGCGGCCGGTGTCTTCCGACTCGGTTGAAGGGGACGCGACCTCGACTAGGAGGGACGGGTTGCGCAGGGCCGGTGGGTTCTCGTCGGTCATGTCGGGGTCCCCGCAGAAGACGACCACGTCGGGGTAGACGTACTTGCCGCTGCCGATGCTTACGCGGAGATCGGAGCTAAGTGCTTCGCACCCGGAGAGCCGGGCGGAGAACATGGCGGCGAGCCGGTTCACGAGGCGAGCGTGCTTCAGGCTGGCGCCGGCCATGCCGACAACCTCCTGGTGGACGGGGACGATGATGCCGTCCCAGTACTCGTTCTTCGTCTCGCTGACGGCCTCCATTGCCAGGTATTCGGCGACGGTGAAGTGGGTCTTGGGCTGTTGCATGGCGATTCGGGGAAGAGCGCTTGCAAGATAAGGACCAGACGGGGCTTGGGCCTACACGCCGGACCACCAGTTGGACTTTACCATGCGGCCGGCGTGCTGCTTGTAATAGTCTTCCAGCCGCAGGCTGCCGCGAACGGGGGCGATGGCGTCGGTGGTGCTTACCTCTGCGGCGAAGTCGAGCATAGCGGCGAACCTGCCGTGGAAGGGCCTCGCGACTTTGCTCGCGGTGGTGAAGAGAAAGGGGGGCAGGTGCTTGATGTCCGGGCCTGCGTTCAGGAATTGGGGCATGAACTGGCGCATCCAGTGGCGTTTCCAGTGCTGGACAAACTGAGGCGAGCGATCCACGGTGTCGAAGGCCAGCTCGACGATCTGCTCGCGTGTGAAGGTGTCGGGGCCGCCCGCCGGGATGTCGGTGCCCTTGTAGTCGAGCGCTTCGATGCAGAGCTTCGCCGCGTCGGCCTCGTGGATGGGGTTCGTGCGGGCCTGGCCGTTGCCGATGACGAATGCCTTGTTCTCCTTCGCGAGGTGCAGAAAGTTGAGAAACATGTAGAAGAGGCCCGTCGGGCGGACGACGGTGTACGGCAGCCCGGAGTCTTCGAGAGCGAGGACGAAGTATTCGTGGGCGCGGGCATATTCCGTCCTCATCATGTTCGGTCCGCCGAAGGGGGAGACGTAGACGAACTTCTTCACGCCGACGAGCTGGGCCTGATCGAGGAGGTTCCGGTTGCCGTGGAAGTCGATCTCGGCGAAGGAGGTGCGGTGGCCGGGTACGGGTGTGAGGGGCGCCCCGGCGCAGGAGATGACAGCGTCGATACCGTCGCAGACCCCGAGCAGTGTTTCGGGCTGGGTGAGGTCGGCGCGGACGTGCTCGTCGGCTCCTGAGGAGGAGGCACCGCGTGAGAGTCCTCGTACCACGTGACCGGCTTCCTGCAGTCCACTGACGACGTAGCGGCCGAGGTGGCCGGACGCGCCGGCGACGAGAACCCTTGCCATTTGCGATTTTGGATTTTGGATTGGGGATTTTGGATTCGGGAGCCTATGTCCTGCGGCCAATCTACAGAACCATTACGGTACGTGCGGCACCGCTCGTGGTTACATGGGCAAGTGAGTGGGCGATTTTTGTGGGAATGCTTGCGCTTGAGCGCCCGGATTTGAAACTTGGGGCGGGCGCGGGGAGCGCTGAGCCTGGGAGTCTATGAGGCTAGGTATGTACGAATAGCTGCGGATCTCCGGATTCGTAGGCTCCTCGTTTCGCAGGGTCTCCATCTCCCAGTCCCTTCCTCGATCATTTGAATCTCAACTCGTTCGTTCATGGACCAGTATCAACCCAAACCGGAAGACAAGTTTACCTTCGGCCTGTGGACGGTCGGCAACGTGGGGCAGGACCCGTTCGGGCTGCCGGTGCGCAAGCGGCTGAGCCCGGCGGAGATCGTGTATCTCCTCGGAGAGGTCGGGGGGGTGTACGGCGTCAACTTCCACGACAACGACCTGCTTCCGATCGATGCGACACCGGACGAGGCGAACCGCATCAAACAGGACTTCCGCAAGGCCCTCGACGATACGGGTATCGTGGTGCCGATGGCGACGACGAACCTGTTCACCGACCCCATCTTCAAGGACGGCGCCTTTACTTCCAACGACCCGACGGTCCGGGCCTACGCGCTCCAGAAGACGATGCGCGGCATGGATCTGGGCAAGGAGTTCGGGGCCGCGTTTTACGTGTTCTGGGGGGGGCGCGAGGGAACGGAGTCCGATGCGACGAAGAACCCGGCGGACGCCCTCAAGCGGATGCGGGACTGCATGAACTTCCTCTGTGAGTACAACCAGGACCAGGGCTACGGCTACAAGTTCGCCTTCGAGGCCAAGCCGAACGAGCCTCGGGGCGATCTGTATCTCTCCACGACGGGGGCGATGCTGGGCTTCATCGAGACGCTGGACCACCCGGAGATGGTGGGGGTGAACCCGGAGTTCGCGCACGAGACGATGGCGGGCTTGAACTTCCTGCACTATGTGGGGCAGGCGTGGGACGCGGGCAAGCTGTTCCACATCGACCTGAACGACCAGATGGGGCCGCGCTACGATCAGGACTTCCGGTTCGGGTCGGTCAACTACAAGGCGGCGTTCTTCCTGGTGAAGTTCCTGGAGGACGTGGGCTACCAGGGCTCGCGGCACTTCGACGCGCACAGCTACCGGACGGAGGACTACGAGGGGGTGAAGGACTTCGCCCGCGGGTGCATGCGCTCTTACCTGATCCT
>DASSAV010000013.1:0-6829 GCA_035699265.1 Rhodothermales bacterium | reverse complement strand
AGACGTCCTACTTTCCGAAGTGCCCCGCCAGCTTCGCACGCACGAAGTCCACCGGCATCTCGTGACCCGTCCACTGCACGTAGGAACAGGCAGCCTGTGCGATCAGCATGTCCAGGCCGCCGATCGTTATGGCGCCTCGCGCTGCCGCACCACGTAGCAGCTTCGTCTGCACCGGATTGTAAATGAGGTCGTACACCACCTGATCCGGGGTGAAGTCATCCAGGTCCGGCCAGGGTGACGCTTCCACGTCCGGATACATTCCGAGCGGGGTGGCATTGACGACCAGACGGCTCTCCCGTACCGCTTCTCGCACCGCTCGTTGCGCTGGAATCGTGAGCGCGCGGGCTTCGTCGAAGCCGCGCAAATGGTCCGCGAGCCGGATCGCCTTCTCCTGCCTTCGGGCAACGATGAAGAGGCGCTCGGGCCGGTATGCCGTCAGCATGGCGTACGCCACGGCATGCGCGGCCCCCCCCGCCCCGAACACGAGCATGGGCTTCTCGCGCAGCGCATCCGCATGCGGGCGCAGCGGTTCGAGGAAGCCGGCCACGTCCGTGTTGTCGCCGTACAGCTTAACGACGTCGACGTCTACCTGCCCCTGTCTGCACACGATCGTATTGACCGCACCGACGGCTCGTGCCTGCTCGGATACTTCGTCCATCAACGGAAGCACGGCTTGCTTGTGGGGAATGGTCACGTTGGCCCCTGCAAATCCGAGAACCCGAAGCCCATGCACCGCGGCTTCTACGTCTGCGGGCCGTACCGCCGAGGCCAGATAGACGAAGTTCAACCTCTGCTCCCGGAACGCCGTGTTATGGATCAGCGGTGAGAGCGTGTGCTCGACCGGAAAGCCGAGAACGGCAACCGGCCGGGTATGCGAATCGATATCGATCATGTACGTGCTTTCACAAAGTGATACAGCTGAAAATACGGTCCCCGTGTCGGAGACAAGTCCCCATACGTTCTTAGTCAATCGCCGGGAACGCTCTTATCAAAAAATTGGTAGATGCCACTGGCGAAATTATTTAGACTTAGTATAAATTAAGAGAGCCGAGAAGCCGGTAACTCACGAGCGTACAAGTACAACACAGTACAACGTGGAACGACAGGTGCGAGAACGATCAGGTCACTTCAACGCTTTTGGAAGGCTCATCCTCGCCTCGTTCATGCTGCTCGGATTCGGCCCGTCGGCTGTCTTCGCACAGGGGACGCAGGCGACAACCACGCAAACGGCGCCCTCCGCCCGCGCGCTCGTCCACATTCTCGATTATGTCGGGCAGGATTACCCCGGCGCCGTATCCGAAGGGAAAATCATCAACGCCGCCGAGTACGAGGAAATGACGGGCTTCGGCAGGTCGGCGGCAACACTGCTTCAGGATCTTAATGAGGCGGGAATCGTGCCCCGGGATGTGGCGCTGTCCGCCCGGGTCGTTCAGCTCCAGGAACGGATTCGCGCGAAAGCGGACCCGCAGGAAATAGCGGACTTGGCGGCGACGATCCGCAATGCGATCATCCAACGCTCGGGCCTCCAGGTCGCCCCGCTCCGGTGGCCCGACATCGCCCGTGGACAACAGGTATACGGACAGTACTGCGTCAGTTGCCACGGAGGCGAGGGGTTGGGCGACGGCCCGCTCGCTCCCTCTCTGGAGCCGAAACCCGCCAACCTCGTGCATGGCGAGCGCATCGCTTCCCTCTCCCCCTTCCAGGCATATAACACGATCCGGATGGGCGTCGAGGGTACGGCCATGCCCTCCTTCCGGAAATTAAGCGACCAGGAAGCGTGGGACCTGGCCTTCTACGTAAAGTCGTTGCAGGCAAATGAGCAGCATCCAGATGCGGCGCAGACGGCAGCGAATGATGCCCGGCAGGCCGTGACGCTGGAGCAGATCGCTACCCTGAACGACGGGGAGCTGCAATCTACACTCGCGCAAAGCGGCGTCGCGGATCCCGCAATGGCAGTCGCAGCGCTCCGGACGTCTGCACCGCAACTCCAGACAGGAAATTCGCTCTTGAAGGCGCAGCAGCTTCTCAAAGAGGCGCTCGCCAGCTATGCGGGCGGCGACGCGAGCACGGCCAAGCAGCGCGCCATCATGGCCTACCTGGAAGGAGTTGAACCTGTCGAGCCCACCCTGAGCGCCAATGATGCGTCTCTCATGCGTCTCCTGGAGCAGCGCATGCTGGCGGTTCGCAGTGCGGTAGAGCAGGGCAAGAGCAAAGAAGAAGTGGGGCAGACCGTTGAGCTTGCCCTGACCTCGATCAGCGATGCGCAGGATGCCCTGGCGCAGCGGTCGCCCTCCGCCTGGTTCGCATTCCTGATGGCCGCTTCCATCCTGCTTCGGGAAGGGCTGGAGGCTTTCCTGATCATTCTGGCCGTGCTCGGCGTGATCCGCGCCATCGGCCACCGGACGGCGGCGCTCTGGGTGCATGCCGGGTGGATCGCCGCGATCCTGCTCGGAGTCGTTGCCTGGTTCTTCTCTGATCTCCTGATTCGCTTCGGCGCCGCCCAGCGCGAGTTTATGGAAGGCGGCATCTCGCTGCTGGCCGTCGGGGTCCTCCTCTACGTGGGCTTCTGGCTGCACAGCAAGACCGAGATCAAGAAGTGGACGGAGTTCATAGACGTCCGCGTCAAGAACATGCTCCAGGGCGGCAATCTCTTCGGCCTCGCCGCCATCTCCTTCTTCGCCGTCTTCCGGGAGGCGTTCGAATCGGTGCTCTTCCTCTCGGCGCTGACCATCGAGGAGGGTGCGCGTAGCAAGATGGCCATCGCGGCAGGGACGGTCGTCGCCATCGCAATCGTCCTGATCCTGGCCGCCGTCCTCCTCAAATACTCGGCTCGTCTTCCCATCCGCAACCTGTTCAAGTATTCGTCATTCGTGATGGGCGTGCTCTCGGTGATCCTCGTCGGGAAGGGCCTGCACGCCATTCAGGAAGCAGGCCTGGTCTCCATCACGTCAGCCCCCTTCTCGCTTCGGTTCAGCCTGCTCGGGGTCTACCCGACGGTAGAAACGTTGATGGCGCAAGCGGTCATCGTGTGCGCTGTGATCGTGCTCTGGACGCTCCCCACCCGCCTGGCCACCCGCACCGCATAACGCCCAACCCACCCCCCTTCCCTCTCTCTTTCCCTCTTTCCCCCATTCTCCCTCTCCTCCCCTCTCTTTCCCTCCTTCCTCCTTTCTCCCTTTCTTCCTTTCTCCCTTTCTTCCTTTCCCCCTCTCCTGAAACCCCTCGTAGATTCCTCGATTCCCTTTCCTCTTTCCCGAAACCCTCTCCACAAAAGTGATTGAATCGTGACGTTTCACGCCGCCCTGGCATGGAACGCCCGTGTGGACGAGCGGTAACGCACCCTTAACGCCAGCAAGGGCGATTAACGAAGCAGACGAGACCGGAGGGAGCAAATATGTCCACCAATTTCATTGGCTACTTGATCGGGTATATCATCGCCATCGTGGGCGTTGGCTACGCCCTCAATGCGGCAGGAGTCGGCCAGCAGTGGATCATCGCCGCAGTTCTCATCATGATCGGACTGGGCATCGTGTATGCCCTGACACGATCCGAACGCGACCGGGCTATTCGCCCCAAGCAGGTCCGCGAAGACACGGTGGAACGCCGGGACGAACCTGACCGGCGCCCGGCAGGAGATGGGGAAACCCGAAGCACGACGACCACGCGCAGCTACGACTGAGCCGCGCGATCGCAGCTACCGCACAGGGCCATACGGGACAAAAGCCGCCGGGGATTTCTCCGGCGGCTTTTCTTTTTACCACGCTCGAACGTTTCCGGCTTCGGAATCATACCAATTGCTCATGCCGGTAGTCCGGCGCTACAGAGCATGAAAATGTGCCTTCGTAGGGGCGTAGCGGTGCTACGCCCGCCTCATGCCAACGCCCTGCCCGCCTGCATTTTCATACCACTTCTTGAAAAATACGGTGCCCGGATCCCATTGCCTTTTCGGCCGAACCCACCCCCTCCCCCCCTTTCCTCTTCTCGTCCTTTCCTCCTCTCCTCCTCTCTTACTTTCTTACCTTCCTGCCCTGCAACGGGCATACGTCGTCTCAACTGCATTCGTCATGGCCGCCGAAATTTGCGTGTACTGCTCGTCGAGCACCAGCATCCAGGACACTTTCGTCGAAGCAGCCGAACAGACCGGAAGGCTGCTTGCCGATCGCGGCTATCATCTGGTGTTCGGGGGCGGCAGTCGAGGGCTCATGGGGACCGTCGCTCGGGCCGTGCAAGCGCATGGCGGCTATGTCTTCGGCGTGATTCCCGAAGCACTGAAGAGCAAGGAGGGCATCGCCTACGAACTCGCCGATGAACTCGTCGTCACGCAGACGATGCAGGAACGGAAGGCGATCATGTTCACCCGGGCCGACGCCTTCATCGTCCTGCCGGGCGGATTCGGAACCCTCGAAGAGTTGATGGAGGTGCTGACGCTCAAGATCCTCGGCTACCACGACAAGGCCATCGCACTGATAAACACCGATGGCTTCTATGACCCGCTCCTCAAGCTCTTCGAGCACTTCTACCACGAACACCTCGCGCACGAGTACACGCGCGGCCTGTATCACATCGTCTCGACACCGGACGAAGCGCTGGCCTACATCGAACAGTATCACCCACCTCTACTCCTGTAGCGGACCGGCCTGAATCCGCTAACAAAACCCTCAGCCTGCCTGTTCTGTAGCCGCAGGTCTTTAGCCTGCGTATTCCAGGTTTCCGGATTGCCTGTTTCGTTAGGCACACTAACACCGTACCATGCTATTGGCGTGCATCTTCCCCCCCTCTCTCCCCATCCTACCCTCCTACGCGCGTAGACTCCTCGTCTCCTTTTCAGCGGCGGTTCACGGTCTACTTCGCTCATCCGTATCAGAGAACCGGTATTAGTGCAACAACCAATTGACGATCTCGGGGAAAAGCGTGATGAGAAGAAGCCCGATGATCTGAATCCCGATGAAAGGGACGGCCCCCCGGTAGATCTGTACGGTAGTTACCTCCGGCGGGGCGACGCCACGGAGATAAAACAGGGCAAACCCGAAGGGCGGCGTTAGAAACGACGTCTGAAGGTTCATCCCGATCATCACCCCGAACCAGACCAGGTCGATCCCGAGCGCGGCGGCAGCGGGCGCGACCAGGGGGATGATGATGAAGGCGATCTCGAAGAAGTCGATGAAGAAGCCCAGGATGAAAATGACCAGATTGGCGATGACGAGAAGGCCGACCTTGCCCCCCGGCAGGTTGGTCAGCAGATCCTGAATCCAGAAGTCGCCGTACAGTCCTCGGAAGACGAGCGAGAAGGCGGTCGAACCGATCAGGAGCAGCATCACCATGGCGGTGAGCTTCGCCGTGTCGTCCATGGTCTCTTTGAGAGCCTGAAACGTCAGCCGGCGGTTCAACAGGGCGAGCAGCACGGCGCCCAACGCCCCCAGCGCACCGGCCTCCGTGGGCGTCGCCACGCCCGCGAAGATGCTTCCCAGAACGAGCAGGATCAGCACCAGCGGCGGCATCATCGTGAAGACGACCCGCCTGGCCAGTTCTCGACCCGGGATGTCCCGGACGGAGGCGGGCAGCGCCGGCGCCGCCCTGGGCCTGATAAAGGCGATGAACGCCACGTAAACGGCGTATAAAAACGCCAGCATGATCCCCGGCACGAGCGAGCCGACGAACAGGTCGCCCACCGACACGCCGAGCTGGTCCGCCAGAACCACCAGCACCACGCTGGGAGGTATGATCTGGCCGAGTGTACCGGATGCCGTGATGACGCCTGTAGCGAGCTCGCGCGAATAGCCGTACTGGAGCATGACCGGCAGCGAAATCAGGCCCATCGCGACGACGGACGCGCCTACGACGCCGGTGGCGGCAGCCAGCAGTGCTCCGACGAACACCACGGCCAGCGCGAGACCGCCGCGCAGCGGACCGAATAGCAGCCCGATGGTGCGCAGCAGGTCTTCGGCCAGACGCGACTTCTCCAGCATCGTCCCCATGAAGATGAAAAAGGGGACGGCCAGCAATACGTAGTTCTCCATGATCCCGAACGTGCGGTCGGGCAATGCCTGGAGCAGGTGCCAGTCGAAGTAGCCCGCTTCGATCCCGATGATCGAAAAGATGAGCGCCGTCCCGGCGAGGGCGAAGGCGACAGGATACCCCGAAAAGATCAGGATGAGCGCGCCGATGAACATGAGCGGCCCGAGCCAGTCTCCGCTCATATCCCCTCCCCCAGATCGTCGATGCCCTGCACCGTCTGCTCATCTCCCGGAATAAGTCCCTTCAGAATCGCGAACTGCTTGAGGAGCATGGAGATGCCTTGCACGAGGAGCAACGAGAAGGCGATCGGAACGACGGTTTTGATCGGGTACCGGGGGAGGCCGCCGGGGTCGGGCGACATCTCGCGGAGCGCCCATGAGTTGGCTACGGCGGGCCACGCCATCCAGATCATGAGCACGCAGAACGGGATCAGGAAGAGGACCGTGCCCAGCAGGTTGATCCAGGCTTTGCCGCGGACCGAAAGCCTGGTGTAAATCACGTCCACCCGCACGTGCGCATTGTGCTTCAGCCCATACGCCGAGCCCACCAGGAAGATGACCGCAAAGATATACCACTGGAGCTCGATGTAGACGTTGGAACTGAGCCCCAGGCCGGTATAACGGTCGAAGTAGCGCGTGATCGCGTTGAAGGCGCCCACCAGCACCATCAACAGCGTGAGCCAGTAAACGACCCGGCCCACGCCCTCGGTGAACCGGTCGATCCCGTAAGCCAGGCGTAGCCAGCGAGGCATGAGCAGCAAGTCCTGAGAATTGGAATGGAGGAGCGGCAGGCGAAAACGCGAGCCGGTCGGAAG
>DASSAV010000012.1:0-23545 GCA_035699265.1 Rhodothermales bacterium | reverse complement strand
CGTGTCGTTTCAGCGTCGATCCGATTCACATCCGGTCCTGATCCTATTTGCGCTGTGGCTGATGGTCTTTTCGTCCAGCAGCCAGGTGATCATCATCGCGCCGATCCTGCCGTTCATCGGAGAGACGCTCCACATCCCTTCGGCGCTTCAGGGCACGCTCATCCTCGCTTACGCGGCCACCCTGAGCGTCTTCGCCCTGATCGTCGGCCCCATTTCGGACAAGATCGGCCGGCGCCAGGTCATGCTGCTCGGGAGCAGCTTCATGTCCATCGCCCTCCTGCTGCACGGCATGGCCGATAGCTTTCTGGTCCTGCTCGCGCTACGGGCGGCGGCCGGGGCGGCGGGCGGCCTGCTCAGCGGCGCTGCGGTGGCCTACGTGGGCGACTATTTTCCATACGAGCGGCGCGGCTGGGCAAACGGGTGGGTGATGAGCGGCATGGCCTTCGGGCAGGTCGTCGGCGTCTCGATTGGGACGTACCTGGCGGACGTGCTGGGCTTCCGCTGGCCATTCCTGATGTTCGGCATCAGCATGGGCCTGGCGGCGATACTGATCTGGGCCGTCGTACCACAGCCGAGTGTGCGGCTCGACGAGGAACGGCTCTCGATAAGAGGGGCGCTCTCCCGTTATTTCGGCCTGCTCCAGCGACCGGAGATCGCCACCATCACGCTCGTCTATTTTCTGATGTTTTTTAGCCTGGGCCTCTACGTCACCTACCTGCCGACGTGGCTGGAGCAGGCCCTGCACATCACCGGGGCACAAACCGCCGTCCTGTTCGGCGTCGGCGGCATCTCGGCGGTACTGGTCGGGCCGCTCGCCGGGCGCATGTCGGACCGGACGGGCCGCAAGCCGCTCATCGTGGCTTCTTGCACCGGACTGGGACTCGTCATGCTGCTCACCACGTACCTGATCGGCAGCGTGATGATCGCTTACGTGCTGTTCGCCGTCGCGATGGCGATGGTGTCCATGCGTGTGAGCCCGTTCCACTCGCTTATCTCTTCCCTGGTGGACGGCGACCGCCGGGGTGTGCTGATGAGCCTTTCGGTATCCATGGGCCAGATCGGGTTCGGCATCGGCGGCGGGCTCGCCGGGCTCGTCTATGCGCATTACGGTTTCTACAGCATCACGCTCGGCGGCGCTGCGACCATCATGGTGATGGCCTACATCGTACACCAGCACGTCATCGAGCCCGAGTTCGATACCCGGTTACGGGTCGAGGGTCTGGAAGTTGAAGGTTTGAAGGTTGAAGGTTAGGTCAGTGGTCCGTTGTACGCTCGCTGCGCTCGCTGTTGTCCGTTGTTTGGTTCAAGCCACGATGCAATTGACTACTGACAATGGGCCACGGGCGAACTTGAACCTTTCCTGAGCCATGCCGTTCTTTGCTTGTCCGTGCGGGGCACCTGAAAGATCCCGCTGCGGCAGACCCATATCGCTCTACATCCATGCAGCACGACATCTGGTTTAACGGGAAGCTCATTCCTTACGAGCAGGCGACCATCCACGTCCTTTCGCACGTCGTCCACTACGGCTCCTCCGTCTTTGAAGGCATTCGGTGCTACAACACGGAGCAGCAGGGCCCGGCGGTTTTCCGCCTCCACGAGCACATGCGGCGGCTCGTCGACTCGGCGAAGATCTACCGGATGGAGATTCCGTACCCGCTGGACGAACTGGAGGCAGCGGCGCTGGAGACCGTTGCGAACAGTGGGCTATCGTCGTGCTACATTCGGCCGATCGCCTTCCGGGGCATGGGTTCGCTCGGGGTCAATCCGTTGAAGAACACAGTGGAGACGGTCATCGCGGTCTGGGAATGGGGCGCCTATCTCGGCGCCGAGGCGCTGGAACAGGGCGTTGACGTGGAGGTGGCGTCCTGGAACCGCATGGCGCCGAACACGATCCCGGCCATGGCCAAGGCGGCGGGCAACTATCTGAACAGCGCGCTCGTCAAGATGGATGCCGTCCTCAACGGCTACACCGAAGGCATCACGCTGAACACGGAGGGCTACGTGTCGGAAGGGAGCGGCGAGAATCTCTTCCTGGTGCGGGACGGCATCCTCTTTACGCCCCCGCTCACGAGTTCCATCCTGGAGGGCATCACGCGCGACTCCGTGATTCGCCTGGCGCAGGATCGGGGGTACGAGGTGAAGGAGCGTATGATACCCCGCGAAGCCCTGTACCTGGCTGACGAGTTGTTTTTCACCGGTACGGCCGCAGAGATCACGCCGATCCGCTCGGTGGACAAGTATCAGATCGGAACGGGCACACGCGGCCCCGTTACGGCGGAGCTACAGGACGCCTTCTTCGACGTCATCCAGAAGGGCAACGATCCCTACGGGTGGCTCACGCCGGTGCACGTAGGCGTGGGTGTCGGAGGCTGAGGCAGCGCATGAGCAGCGTCGGTCGGCTGCTGGTTCTCGCCGGCATCGTCCTGGTCGTGGCAGGGGCGGTCATCCTGTTGCTGGACCGGGTTCCCGGCCTCGGGCCTGGCAAGCTGCCGGGCGACTTCTCCTGGCGAAGAGGCAACGTTCGGATCTTCGCACCGCTCGGCACGATGCTCCTTATCAGCATCGTTCTCACCCTCCTCCTGAACCTGATCATGCGCCTGTTTCGGTAGTCCTCAGGACAACCGGCCGTCTGCCCTCACCTGCCCTGCTCACCCGTCTCTCGTATCTCGCCGCCCAGGTGTAGTTCACCCACCGGTTTGGCGGTGCTGAACCGGTCGCGGTCGTCTGGCTTTAGTTGGTCCTGAAAAACGGAAGTAGGGACGAAGAGGGTTTGCGTGCCGGCCGCCCCGGGCGCTATTTGATAGGGCGAAAAGATGATTCCGATGCCAGCGGCCTTCCCGTCGGCTGCGGGGACGAGGTAGAGGAGCCGGTAGTTGCCGCGGATGGGGGCCGTCCCTTGCCGGATCCAGGCTCGCAACCGCTCCATCGCCTCGCGCATCGCCTTCGTACTCGAAGACGTGTCCTGCGGCGGCTCCTCCAGCAGCCGCGCTTCCAATTGCGTCCGTGCATACGCGCTGATGGGCCGGAGCGCGGACGTGTCCGCAAAGAGGCTGCTCAACCCGATCTGCCGCCCGGTCTGCGTATCGTAGTTGAACGTCTCATACTGGTTGATCCCATGCGCTCCGCCTGTGTACGAATAGCTCTCGCCGACAGCGCTGACGAAGGCTCCGCTATCCATCGGCACCTCGAAATCGATGATGAGCTCCCACAGGTGTGGCTGGTCCGGCGCTTCGCTCCTCTCCTGCGACAGGCGCAGGAAATGGTTTTTCCGCTCGACGGCCCACCCCCTGGCCGCATACTGCACGTCGGGCGGTAGCTGCGCGAGCGCGCTATAGTCTATGTAATACCGGCGGTCGGCCGTGGAGTCCCGGTCGAGTGAAAGACCGGCGGAGGTGCTGTCCGCCGCTTCCACGGTATCTGTTTGCGCGGCGGTCGTATCCGCCTGCTCGCCGGCCGTGCCGCCCCGGCGGTCGATCTGGCAGCCGCCGATCCAGAGCGTCCCTGAAACGAATACGGTCAGGATCGCAGTTCCAGGGAATTTCTGCACAGCCAGGTGGCGGATACGCAGCATCGGAGGTCGTGCTCTTGTCATTGCGGTCAGGCGGACGGATCTGACCGGATGTGAAACATCGGCAGGCCCATAATACAAAGGTACGCACGGGGGATCGCCGAGACTCCCACGCCCGCCTGTTGTTGCAAGTGTGTAGCGAAACGGGACCTGGGGCAGCGTCGGGCAACCCCTATCACCCACCGTGTAACCTGCACCCACGCCTTGCGTAGATGCCGGGCATTGCGTAATGTTCTTCCTTTCACCCTGCCGACGTGTGGGAACGCTCTCCGCCGGACAGAACAAGATCAGCCTACATGGAACCCACGCCCCGTGATACCGACCTCGTCGAGCCTCGGAGGCGGGATCGCATTCAGGCGGTCGTTCCGTCGCATGGGCATTCGTCCGGCTCCTCGGCCGTCCCTTCGCTCGTTCGGACGCGCAACCGGCTGCTGGACACCCGCATGGGCCGGGAGCGGTTCGTCCGAAGGCCGCAGGCCCTGGCGGCCGACGTCCACCCGAGCCTCGTCGCCCGTCGAAAGGCCTACCTAGAGTTCCGGCGCCGTCGTCGCCCGGTGCTGTGGTTCCTCATCGCCGCGGGCATCCTCTTTCCGCCGATCCTGGCCGTCTACCTCCTCGCGTGGCTCTTCGTGCGCCGCAAGCCGGAGCATCGCTCCATGCGCCGCGTGCGGAAGGGCATCAAGGCGCTGGAGCAGAACCACGCCGGCATCGCCCTTCGCCAGTTCCAGGAAGCGCACCTGCTCGATCCATCCAACAACGACGCGCTCTACTGGCTCGGTCTCCTGCTCGCCGACCAGCACCGCTACGGCGAGGCTGCCGAGGCGCTCAGCCTCGTCAGCGAACGCTTGCCCGGCTTGCCCGAAGTGGAATCGGCGCTGCTCGAAGCGTCTGCCGAAACGGGTGATTACGACGAGGCCATCCACCACGCGCAGATACTCCTGGACATCGACCCATACGACCTCACCGCCCTCGTGCGCCTGGCGAACTGCTTCGAAGCCACCGGGCGGCGCGACCTCGCCATCGAAACCCTCCAGCACGCGCCCCTCTACAAGCGGACGCTTACAGACGACCTCAAGCTCGTCCACTACCGCCTCGGCGAGCTCTACGAGCGCTCCGGAGACTTAGAAAAAGCTCGGCAGCACTACCGCCGCGTGCAGGCTGCGGACCTGTCGTTTCTGGACGTCCGATCCAAGTTGCCTGCGCCCACCGAAGAACCCACCGGTGTAAAGGGTTGACGAGAGCGGAACCGCCGGCTCCGTTCAGGCGCGCGCAGGCTGAGGTCCTGCGGCCGTTCGCCGTCGGTCGTGCTTAGAACGGGGCATCTCCTTCGGGGGACGGAAGGGGCGGCATGCTGTAGCCGTCGCCTGCGCCGCCGCTGCCGGGCTCCGCATAGTAGGTCGTCAGGTTCTCGAACCGGGCGTGCTGGTGCACGAAGGCCAGCTGCACCGTTCCGATGGGTCCGTTACGCTGCTTGCCGATGATGACCTCCGCCATCCCCTCCGTCGAGTTACCGTTCTCGTCCACGGTGATTCCGTACCGCTCGGGCCTGTAGATGAAGCCTACCACGTCGGCGTCCTGCTCAATGGAATTATGGACGATGACGTCGTTGGCGATAAAGTTATGCGGGCCTGGGACAGTGAGGTCAAAGACCTCCTCGACAGAAGCGGGTTCGATAGCGCGGATCTGATCCCAGTACACGTCACTCTCCGCCAACTGCTGCAGTTCGGGCGAAGAGACCGCCCTGGCGATGCGGGAAGCACGCTCACGGCTGACGTTCTGCTTGAAGATGGTCATGCCACTGTAGGCCATCTCCAGTCTCGCGTGTAAGTCTCGGTGTGTGATGCCTGCCATTCGCATTGCGGGCGTAACGACACTCCGCCAGATCTGCTGCGGAATGACGTCCCGGTTCGTGTTCTCGGGCCGATCTCGCAAGAACTGGCAGATTTGCGAAAGAGCCTGCTGCTTGTAGGCCCCCACTGCTCCTACTGTGGACGCAAAACGCTGGATATCCGGTATTCCGCTGATACTCACGTGGTACTGATCGCGCCCCTTCGTACCCTGCGATAGCCTCTTTAGGCGCGCATTGATACCCAATCGGATGAGGAGCGATTGGACATCACGCGCCAGTACCTCACTGCTGGAGGCATAATAAATCATCGGATAGGGACTCTTGCCCTGGCGCATTCGCACACACCCGTCCGTAGACCACAAATGGCGCAGGAAACGTGCAATTAAGGCCTGAGGCTGCTGGAATACGGTATCTGGCACGCGCTTTTCGTAGCTCCGCAAGCCCCAGATCCCCAGCCGCTCGAGCCATTCCCGGATCGGGCTATACACACCGTGCGTATGGCGTCGGGTCGAGGCCAGGTAGACCTGGAGCCATTGGCGTTCCCGGTTAATGCGGGGTTTGACTTCGGAGCCGAACATGCCCGTGGCTAAATCGCATACGGTCTGGGCCAGATCCTCTTCCCTCGTCGTGTACTGGATGACGTGGCGGGGGAGTGTACATCCATCCCCGATGAGATGCCCCAGAAGAGCCACTTCCGCTTCGGACATGGAGCAAGCCTCCGGCGCCGGAATGACGCGCGGCAAGGCCATGTGCTCACCTGGTTTGAGCTGGTCCAGGCGTTTCCATCCTTCAATGGTCAGAAACTTGTGATTTGCCGTCGCCCGAATCTCGCGTCCCAACTGCGTCGTGAGGCGGTGGACCTGCTTCTCTCCCGTGGAAAAGGCCCGACTGACAGTTGCCTTTTCCAATTTCCACGTCTGTGTGTTGAGTGCCAGGACCTGGAATTCGGACTTTCCGGCCAGATCCCGAATGTGAACACGCGCGCCGGTATCAGCGCGCGTCACCAGCGTATCGCCCGTAAGGCAGCCCGACTCGCGGAGGTCCGAAAGCTGTGGGCGCTTGTCGCCGCCGCGTGTTTCCACGGCGCGGCTGAGCTGTGAGAGCGCAATTACCGGAACGTTCAGTTCCTTTGCGAGCGACTTCAGCGAGCGCGAGATCATGGCGATCTCCTGCTCGCGGTTGCTGTTCTTCCCGCCCCCGGTGCCGTGCATGAGCTGGAGATAGTCCACCACCACGAGGCCGATGTCGTACTGGGACTTGAGGCGGCGGGATTTGGCCCGGATTTCGAGCACGGTAAGCCCCGGCGTATCGTCGATGTAGATGGGCGCGGCGGAAAGGCGGCCTGCGGCACGGGCCAGGCGCGGCCAGTCGTCGTCGCTCATGCGGCCCGTGCGGGCGGCCTGTGCGTCCACACGCGCCTCCGACGTCAGGAGCCGCTGCGCGAGTTGCTGGGCGCTCATTTCCAGCGAGAAATACGCCACGCCGACGGCGTTCTCCGGGTGCAAGGCCGCATTCCGGGCGACGGCCAGAGAAAGGGCGGTTTTGCCCATAGAGGGCCTCGCCGCGATGATGATGAGATCCGAAGGCTGCCAGCCGCCCGTCATCTCGTCCAGCCGCGTGAACCCGCTCGGCACGCCCGTGATGCCGCCGGTGCGCCCGTGGATGGATTCCAGCCGGGCCAGCGTCTCCTTGAGGATCTCGTTCATTGTCGAGGCCGGCTTACGCAGGCTCGACTCCGAGATTTTAAATACCTCCCCCTCCGCCTCGTCCAGCATCTCGAAGGCGTCGGCGCTGGCGTCGTACGCCCGTCCGATCAGCCCCGTCATCGTTTCGATCATCTTCCGGAGGAGCGACTTCTCGGCGATGATGCGGGCGTGGTATTCCACGTTGGCTGCCGACGCCACCTTCGTCGTCAACTCCGTCAGATAGTACGCGCCGCCGACGTCGTCCAGCTCCCCGCGCCGCTTCAGTTCCTCCGTCAGCGTAATGAGGTCTACCGGGTTGCCGCGCTCGAACAGGCTGAGCATGGCCCCGAAGACCTTCTGGTGCTTCGCATTGTAGAACGAATCCTCGCGCAAGATTTCGATGGCGCGCGGGATGGCCTCGCGCTCGATGAGCATCGCCCCGAGGACCGACTGTTCCACACCCGTCGCCTGCGGCGGAATGCGCCCGCCCGCCTCCTGGACGTCGCGGGTTTCATGGTACGGTCGCCCGGCCCGCGTCATCTTCTCGAGCGGGTAGCGCTGCGACTCGTCGTCGATGTTCAGCCTGCGCGGCTTCGGTTCGTCTTGGTCAGACATACAGGGGCATCCTGTTCGGCAGGGGTTATACCAAAATTAGCAGCATCGTGCAGGTTCTGGAATAGATACAAACCACCCCCGGCCCCTTCCCTCGAAAACTCGGGACAGGCTCTTGGAAAGGAGGGGAGCTTCTTGGGCCTGGATGGTTGCGAAAGCAATCATCTGAATCTGGTATTACTTACTGGCGACCAACTGGTCGTATTTCGTGCGGAGCATCTTCATGTCCTCCCACGTGGGCCGCTTCCACTGCTGGTTGCGCAGCAAGGCGGCCGGGTGGTACGTCACGACCAGCGGGATGCCGTAAAAATCGTGGATTTTGTCCCGGAGCGATGCCAGCGAAGCGCGCCGGCCCAGCAGCGCGTTTCCGGCCGACTTGCCCACGCAGAGGATGATCTTCGGCTGAATCAGCGCGATTTGCTTCAGGAGCGCGGGCATGTGGGCCTCCACTTCCTCGGGTTCCGGGTCCCGGTTGCCGGGTGGACGGCTCTTGAGGATGTTCGTAATGTACACGTCCTCGCGCTTGAAATTGACCGCTTCCAGAATCTTATTCAGAAGCTGCCCGGCTCGGCCTACGAACGGTTCTCCGTGTCGATCTTCATCCGCTCCCGGCGCTTCCCCGATGATCATCAGATCGGCGTCCTCCGGCCCGACCCCGAAGACCGGGTTGATCCGGTCCTCGTCAATCGGCACCAGCACGTGGGTCGCCATGTAGTTGCGGACTTCCTCCAGAGACTCCATTTCCTTAATCGGATCGTCGTCCGGAATGATATCATTTACGCGTTCGTAGGGCGACTTCGTCGGGTCCTCGCGCGCGCGTTTCTCGTTGCCGAAAAGGTCCATTGCTGCTCTCGTTTGTTCTACCCCTTCCGATGAGGCGGGCGCTACGGATTCCGTAGTACCGGGAGCAGCGACTTGTTCCGATCCAGGGTCCGGATCGTTCTGCCGTACCGCTCGGCCCGTCGGACCAGGACCCAGGGGCACATACGGTCCGGCGAGCGCGATCTCGTGCGCGAGTGCGTGCCTGAGTTCAAGTAACACGTCCAGCATCGTCGCCCCAGGGAAATGTCGCTACACAACCCTGCCAAGTTACAGGGTATAGCCCCGGTCGGCAAGGCGCGTGGACAAGGGGTGGATAATTCACGCCCGCGCACGTCCGGCTGCCGCGAGCCTACGAGACTTGCTGCCGCGAGTCCAGGAGACGAAGAGCCTACGAACGCCCATAGTCTCCTACCCTCCTGGACTCGAAGACTCGTGGGCCCCTTCTCAAGACACCAACCCTCACCCCGTCAACGCTCAACGCCCCACCAGCACCGCTACTCGCTCCAGAATCGCCTTCGCCACGTCCTGCTTGGACATCATGGGTAGCTCCTCCACCCTCCCGTTCGGGCCAATGAGCGTCACCCGGTTGGTAGCAGTCCCGAACCCCGCCCCCGCTTCCAGGGGATTGTTGAGCACGATCAGGTCCAGGTGTTTCGCTTCGAGCTTCTGCCTGGCGTGCGCCAGGCCGTCGTCCGTCTCCAGCGCAAAGCCGACCAGCACCTGAGCGGGACGCTTCTGCTCCCCGAGGGCGCGCAGCACGTCGGGTGTGCGCCTGAGTTGGAGTACCAGTTCCTCCCCGCCCTTCTTGATCTTCGTCGGCGACATCTCGGCGGGTGCATAATCCGCCACCGCGGCCGCCGCGATCACCACGTCGGCGTTTTTGTGCGCCTGAACGGCCTCGTGCATCTCCTGGGCCGAGGTCACGTCGATCCGCTCCACGCCCGCCGGCGCATCCAGCCCTGTCGGCCCGCTGACGAGCGTCACGGACGCGCCCAGACGCCGCGCGGCTTCCGCCAGGGCATAGCCCATGCGGCCGGAGGAGTGGTTGGTCAGATAGCGCACCGGGTCCAGTGCCTCTCGCGTAGGGCCTGCCGTGACCAGCACCGTCTTTCCGGCCAGTGGACTTCCGGACGCCCCCGAATCAGCCAGCTTCTCCCGCACCCGTTCCAGGATCTCGTCCGGCTCTGGCAGCCGCCCGGTGCCGGTGAGGCCGCTGGCAAGTTCGCCGTAGCCCGGCTGCACGATCTCATATCCGAACGACGACAGCCGTTCCAGGTTGGCCTGCGTAGCCGGGTGCCGGTACATGTCGTGGTCCATCGCCGGGCAAACGAGGATCGGGCAGCGGGCGGCCAGCGCCGTGGCCGTCAGCATAGAGTCGCAGAACCCGTTGGCCAGTCTGGCAATGGTCTGGGCCGAAGCCGGGGCGATCACGAACAGATCCGCCCACAGCCCGAGGTGGACGTGCTTCGTCCAGCTTCCGGCCTCGTTTTCGGGAAAGATCTCCGTCAGGATCTCGCGTTCCGACAGGGTGCCGAGGGTGAGCGGCGTGATGAACCGGGCCGCGTCCGCCGTCATCAGCACCTGCACGTCCGCGCCGGATTTCTTAAGCAGGCGTACCAGCTCCGCCGCCTTGTACGCCGCGATGCTGCCGGTAACGCCAAGCAATAGCTTCCGGCCGGTGAGCGTCTTATTCTGCGTGCTCATAATGACGTTGCCAAAACGTCGGAAGGCTGGTGCAGGGTTGACCGCCGACCGCAGGGGGAGTCGAGGAGACTACGAGAGTAGGAATCTACGAAAAGGATGAGGAGTGCGGGGGCGTGGGAGGACAGGCATGAACCTCCTTGCACTTCTATCATGCACGCCCATATCATGGAAAGGGTATCAGTCAGGCATTTGCCGGTTGCCGGAGGAATTCTTCCACGATTGCAATCGCTTCTGACGAGGCCCGGTCGAGGTCATCGTTCACAATTATACGGTCGAATTTATCTGCCTGTGCAATCTCCATGCGCGCGCGTTCCAGCCGGATCGCCAGGGCCTCCGGCGTTTCGCTGTTCCGCAGATTCAGGCGCTTTTCGAGCACGGCTAGCGAGGGTGGCGCGATGAAGATCACGAGCGCCCGATCACCGAACAGGCGTTTCACGTTGAGCGCCCCCTTTACGTCGATGTCGAGCAGAATGGGCGACGTCCGGGTCTTCTGCTCTAGCTCAGTGCGCAGCGTACCGTAGAAGCGGCCCGGATAGACTTCCTGGTACTCGATCAACTCGTCCTGTTCGATGTGGCGGCGGAAGGCGGCCTCCGTCACAAAGTGGTAGTCGATGCCGTCGCGCTCGGCGGTACGGGGAGGGCGCGTGGTGGCGGATACCGAAAAGCGGATCCGTGGGAGGGCGTCCATGATCCGGTGCGCGATGGTGGTCTTCCCGGCCCCACTCGGAGCCGTCAGCACGATGATCGGGTGGAGGGGGCGTTCGGTACTCATTCGATGTTCTGTACTTGCTCCCGGATCCGCTCCAGTTCCTCCTTCATCTCCACGGCCCGGTGGGCGATCAGGGCGTCGTTGGCCTTCGATCCTATGGTGTTTACTTCCCGGTTCATTTCCTGGACGAGGAAGTTGAGCTTGCGGCCGACGGCTTCAGGCTGATCGAAAGCGCTCCGGAACGCCTGTAAATGGGCGCGCAGCCGGACACACTCCTCCGTCACGTCCAGCCTGTCGGCCAGCACCGCAATCTCGAATTCCAGCCGTTCCGGGTTGATGCGCTCGTCCGCAACAACCTCGGCCAGCCGATGGCGAAGCCGTTCACGGGCTTCAGTGATCCGCACGGGCGCCCGTTCTTCCACCGCCGCGAGAGCACGCTCGATGCCGTCCAGCCGCTGCATCAGGTCGGACTGGAGCGCCGCGCCCTCCTGCGCTCGCATGTCCTTCATGCTCCGGATCGCCTCCGCAAGCGCCTGTCGTACGGCCTGCCACGCGGCCTCGTCTGCGGCCGATGCCGCCTCATCCGCCGGCTTGAACACGTCCGAGAACGTGAGGAGATGCTGAAGTTCGACGGGGCTCTCGATGCCGGCTGCCTCGCGGAGCCGCTCCAGCAGGCGGGTGTACGCCCGCGCTGCTTCGGCGTCCACTTCAATCGGGATGGCTTCCTCGTTGTTTTGCGCGAGTTGCACCTGTACCGTGATCCGTCCCCTGTCGAAGGCGGCGCGGATCTGGTTCTGAATGTCACTCTCCCGGATGACGAGGTCGCGCGGCACCCGGAGCGAAACCTCGCAGAACCGGCTATTCACGGAGCGCATCTCCACCGTGGCGGACGCCCCGCCCACCTCGGCACTCCCCCGCCCGAACCCTGTCATGCTGGTGATCATGGTGCTCGTCAGTAGTCCGTTGTCAGTTGTATCTGAGCCACATCAGGGTTCTGTGCACTACAAGCTATATACAAAAGAGCCGGGCCGCTTTTCACAGCCCGGCATTCCGTACCTGGCGGAGAGGGAGGGATTCGAACCCTCGGTACCGGGGACCGGTACACACGCTTTCCAGGCGTGCCCCTTCAACCACTCGGGCACCTCTCCGTTTTACATTGCGCCATTCAACGCATCGCGCGGTTCCTGCACGTTTTCGTCGGGCGAGCTTATACCGGGGTGTAGCAGGTTGGTTGCAGTTGCAGGAAGCGGCGGGAGGTCAGACCTCCATGATCTCGGCCTCTTTCTTTTCCAGGATATGATCTATCCTGGCGATATAGTCGTCCGTGAGTTTCTGGAGCTGTTCTTCCGCCGCGAAACGCACGTCTTCGGAGAGGCTGTTCTCCTGCTGCGTCACCTTGATCTGATCTTTAATATGGCGGCGCGTGTTGCGGATGGCGACCTTAGCCTCCTCGCCCCGATGCCTGGCCGTTTTGGCCAGTTCCTTCCGGCGCTCCTCGGAGGGCGGGGGAACGGGGATGCGTATGAGGTTGCCGTCATTGCTGGGGTTCACCCCGAGATTGGCTGCTTTGATACCCTTCTCGATGGCAGCGAGGGCCGACTTGTCCCACGGCTGCACCACGAGGAGATCCGGTTGCGGTGCGCTCGCACTGGCCACCTGATTGAGCGGCATCTGCGAGCCGTAGTAGTCGACGCGGACGGTCTCCAGCATGGCCGGCGAGGCTCGCCCTGCGCGGATCGTGCCGAGTTCCGTGCGGAGGTGCTCCAGCGTCTTGTGCATATGTTCGTCCGCCTCGTCGAGGAGAAATTGGACCTCTTCGTCAAGCATATGTAAACCTCCAGTCCGGTTTGCCTTCGGTTTCCCAGTCCACCATAGTGCCCACGGGTTCTCCCTGCACGACGCGGAGCAGGTTGCCGGGCACGTTCATATTGAAGACGATGATCGGGAGCCTGGATTCTCTGCACAGGGTGAATGCGGTCAGATCCATTACACGCAGGTCGCGTTCCAGGACTTCGCTGCCGTGAATGCGCACGAACTTCTTCGCCGAGGGATCTTTCTCCGGGTCGGCCGTGAAGATGCCGTCGACGCGCGTACCCTTCAGAATGACCTGTGCGTCGATTTCGAGCGCGCGGAGTGAGGCAGCCGTATCCGTGGTGAAGTAGGGGTTGCCGGTACCGGCCCCGAAGATCACGACCCGGCCTTTCTCCAGATGGCGGATGGCGCGCCGCCGGATGAACGGCTCTGCTATCTGTTCCATCTTGATGCTCGACTGCAAGCGGGTCTGGACGTCTGCCTGCTCCAGTGCATCCTGAAGCGCCATCGAGTTAATCATCGTGGCGAGCATGCCCATATAGTCCGCATGGGCGCGGATCATCCCTTTCGAGGCATTGACGCCGCGAAAGATATTGCCTCCGCCGATGACGATAGCGACCTCCACGCCGCAGGCCACGACCTGTTTGATCTGCCGGGCATATTGCGTTAGAACGTCCTCGTCTATCCCGAACCTCTGCTCACCGAGCAGGGCCTCCCCACTCAGCTTGAGGAGCACGCGTTTGTATTGAGGTCTGCCGTTCGTGCTCGTCGCCTCGCTCATACTGGGCACGTGTTTGTGCGTTCGCGTATAGACAACCGTTCAAGGTACGCGGAGCACATCCCTTTTCGCAATTCGCTTCGCGGAAGTTTAGCAGACGTTCAAACAGGCAGCCAAGTCTCCCTTCATCTTACGGCAAGGGGGCACACCACTGGCGGCATGCCCCCTACAACCCAAAATTCAAATCCAGGATGGATTCAGTCCCCAAGCGCGTAGCGAACGAACGTGACGACGTCGGCATCCGCTTCCTTGAGCATATCCTGGACCGATATCGATGCATCTTTGACAAACGGCTGCTCAACCAAGACGAAATCCTTGTAGTAGCGCTCCAGTTTGCCCTGCGCAATCCGGTCGAGGATCTGGTCTGGCTTGCCTTCATTGCGGGCCGCCTCACGTGCGATCTCCATCTCCTTGTCCTTCACTTCCTGCGGCACTTCGTCCCGGCGTGTAGCGACCGGGCTGAGGGCGGCTACTTGCATCGCCAGGTCGCGGCCCACGCTGGCGGCATCACCATTCGCCTTCACGTCCACCAGCACCCCCAGCCGTGAGCCCGGGTGGATGTACGATACCACACTGCCGCCTTTGCTGTCCATGACCGTAAACCGGCGGACGTCGATTTTCTCCCCGATCTTGCCGGTCATGTCAGTCACTGCCTCTCCTACCGTGCGCCCCTCTCCGAAGGGAAGCACATTCAGGGCATCCATATCCTTCGGAGCCTTCTGAAGAAGGAGGCCGGCGATCTGCTGTGCGAAGTTCGCGAAGTCCTCGTTGCGAGCCACGAAATCGGTCTCGCAGTTCACTTCCGCGATAACGCCCCGCCTGCGGTCGTCCGAAACGGCCGTCACGATGAGGCCCTCTTTGGCCTCTCGCTCGGCCCGCTTGGCCGCCACTTTTTGCCCCTTCTTGCGGAGGATCTCGATTGCCTGCTCAAAGTCTCCGTCGGCTTCTTCGAGCGCCCGCTTGCAATCCATCATGCCGACGCCCGTCGTTTCCCGGAGCCGTTTTACATCTGCTGAAGTAATCGCCATTGCTCGTCTGATCTAGCTGCTTATTCTGCCGTGGCCTCTTCCGTCGCCTCTGCCTCCACCTTCCGTTTCTCCTGCTCTGCCTGTCCCTCCGCTTCCTGCATCTCACGGCTCTGCGAACCCTCGGAGATAGCGTTGGAGATAACGGACGTGACGAGTTGGATGGACTTCAATGCGTCGTCGTTCGCGGGGATCGGGTAGTCTACGAGGTCTGGGTCGGTGTTGGTGTCCACCATCGCGATGATGGGGATGCCGAGTTTGCGGGCTTCGTCTACGGCGATGTGCTCGCGGTTGATGTCTACCACGTACAGCGCTCCTGGGAGGCGGGGCATTTCGGCGATACCGCCGAGCGTCTTCTCCAGCTTCTCCTGCTCGCGCGAGTGCATCAGGCGCTCCTTCTTCTTGAGCTGATCCATGGTGCCGTCCGCCTTCATCTTCTCGAGCGTCTCCATCCGGCGGATGCTTTTCCTGATGGTCTGGAAGTTGGTCAACGTACCGCCGAGCCAGCGCTCAACGACATACGGCATACCGCAAGCCTCGGCCTGCTGCCGGACCGTGTCCTTGGCCTGTTTCTTCGTACCCACGAAGAGAATGCGGCGGCCCTGGCGGGCGAAGCGGGCGGCTGTGTCGGCCGCTTTCTCCAGCAAGGCCTGGGCCTGCATCAGGTCGATGATGTGGATGCCGTTGCGTTCCATGAAGATGTAGGGTTTCATCTTCGGGTTCCAACGGCTGGTCAGGTGACCGAAGTGTACACCTGCCTTGAGCAGATCCTCGATCTGGGCACGGTGTTCTGCCTGTGTTTCTGCCATGTGCGTAAATGATGTGGTTGGTTCCGCTACTGCCGTCACCTACAAAGCAGAGCCGGACGTAGGGCGTTCCGCCCTCTGTCCGGCCACCCTGCCTGCATCGGGCAGTATGTGTGATAAAAAGTGTTTGCGTGTTTATGTGTTTGCGTGTTCAAGTGTTGTGCGATAGGTAAACCGCCCCTACGCCACTAACACTTGAACACTTCAACACGCGAACACTTTGTGAGATTATCGCTTACTGAACTGGAAGCGTTTGCGCGCCTTCGGCCGGCCGTACTTCTTGCGCTCTACCATGCGCGGGTCGCGTGTGAGGAAACCTGCGTCGCGGAGGGGCTTTCGTAGTTCCCCATTGTATTCTACGAGCGCGCGGGCAATGCCGAGGCGAATGGCTTCGACCTGGCCGCTGACACCGCCCCCCTTCGCATTGACCACGAGGTCGAACTGGCCGGTCGTGCCGGTCGCCTCAAACGGCGATACCAGCGTCTTCTGGCGCGACTCGACCGGGACGTACTCCATCCCTTCTCGCTTGTTGATCGTAATGTTGCCGTTGCCGGGACGAAGATAGACACGCGCGACGGCGGTCTTGCGGCGTCCGATGGCGATGTACTGTACTGGTGCTGCCATGCTTGGGATTGTTGAAGGTTAGGGGTTGGAAGTTGAACGTTTCTGATTCGCAGCGCTCAACCGTCAACGCGTAACCTGAAATCTAGAGCGAGAGTTCTTTGGGATTCTGGGCGGTGTGTGGGTGCTCCGGACCCGCGTACACCTTGAGTTTGCCTAGCATCTTGCGGCCGAGGGGACCCTTGGGGAGCATGCCCCTTATCGCGTGCTCTAAGATGAAGGTCGGTTTCTTCTCGCGTACCTTCTGAGGCGTGGTGGTCTTCTGGCCGCCCGGATAGCCGGAGAAGGACTGGTACTCTTTGTCCGTCTCTTTGCCGCCGGTAAAGCGAGCCTTCTCCGCGTTGACGATCACGACGAAGTCGCCCGTGTCCACGTGCGGCGTGAAGGAGGGTTTGTGCTTGCCGCGCAGAACCGTCGCTGCCTGGGAGGCCAACCGCCCGACCACCTGGTTCTCCGCATCGATTACGTACCACGCCCGTTCCACCTCGGCGGGCTTGGCGCTAAATGTCTTGAAACTATTGGCGTCCATAATATCTTTCCTGTGCAGGCTGCACACACATGGATGGCGGTCCGCTCTGCCTTCTTCTGAAATTCCAGACGGACATGCCGTTGGGACTGAGCGTCACCAGAGAGGGATGCGGCGAGGATGCCATGGGTGCCTCGCCGTGACGACAGTCTTACAAAATAGTGCCCGGGCTTAACATTGTCAACGTAATCCCCCGCTGTGCAGGGCCGATCCGGGAGAGAGGCAGTACCACGCCGCGTGTCGGGGAATGTTTTTCATGAACGGATTCTTCGGAGAATCTTGACGCGAAGGGTGCCGGTTGCTAACATGTGTTCGTATACAAGTCGCCTGACATCCTCTTTTTCCTACCGATCAGCACGCTCATGAGTATCGGATCCGAGTGGCACGGCATACGCGATGTGGCCGCGCATCTACCTTTTGAGTTGGACGATACGGAGGAGGCGAACCGGGCCTTTCAGCGCTGGCGCAAGAGCCATCGCGCGAAGGAAAAAAGAATCGTCGATCTCTGGACCTACTGCTTCGTCAGACGCTATTTCGTGCTCAAATTTGCCCAAGAAGATGGTTTTCGGCTTTCGGATTTGGACGACCTCATTGCCCGCACCTATCGTAAGATCGATACGTACGTCGACACGGTGAAGAGTCCCGGCCGCTATGCCCACTGGGTCAGTAAGGTTTGCAAGAACACGTTCTTAAATCATACCCGCACCCATCGATATGTAGTGCCTCTCCAGCCTGACGGCCCTGAACTGGTGGCGGAACCGGTCTCCACATTTACGTCTAGCGACTTTGGTATTCTGTCACGCGAACTCTCCGCAGCCATCGGCAGGCTCCCGGAATTTCTACAGGCAGTTGCCCGCATGAGGTTCATCGAACACCGTTCGTATGAGGAAATAGGACGCGCAACCGGCAAGTCGCTGCCCGTCATTCGCTCCTATACGAGCAAGATCGCTGCGCGATTTCGAAGGGACCGCCACCTGCGGGCCTTCCTTGATCCAACGGCGGAGACGTCTCCCCGGACCCCACCTAACGACTAATTTCTCCTCATGGAAGCCAGTCTTGAAGAACGCATCCTCTTGTATCCAGAACTGTCACTCGATGACCAGCTTGCCATCGAGTCGTTCGTGGCGGCTCACCCTGAATATGAGGGTGTGCTCGAGGATGTAAAAGCAATTGGTGCCTTTCTGGAGCAGGCGAGCCGCTTCTGGGGCGATGTTGCAGATGATGACGTACTTGTCCATTACGCGCTGGCGCGGTATATGTATGATGACGCTCCCCCGGAGCACCTGCGCGAACCCCTGCGTCGCCTCGAGGATGCGTTATCGCGCGACCCCGGCCGTCTCGCTCGTCTCGAACGATTCGTCACCCGTATCGAGACGGCGGACCGGCAATCCGACGCCCTGGCCCAGTTCGAACAACTCACCGGCCATCGGTTGACTGACTACCCGAAAGGGGGTATGCCCCTACATCTCGATATGGCGTACTTCGTGGGTAAGATCCGTCTCGTCCTGGGTAATGTTTCAGGCGCCCGCCGGGCCTTTCAGACGGTTGCGGAGCGCAATGGGGCGCACGCATCCGAGGCCCGCCGCATCCTTGCGGAACTGGACCGCTCCAAAACGCGCTGATTCACCCCCGCTTCTCTAGTTCCGGGTCCCATTTCATTACCGAATCGGCACAACCGATCTGCGGCAATCGGGCCGGTTGCCGTGTTAATTGGGTTGTGATTGTGGAAACTGTTTTACTCGATAGACAGGGTGACGAACTATGGGGCGCTCGGCAAAACCAACGACAGACCACGACTTTATCAAACAGTGGGCGGAGGAACGCGGCGGCTGGCCCGCGTGCGTGAAGGGCACCGGCGACTCGGGAGATCCCGGCATGATCCGCATCGACTTCCCGGACTTCGAGGGCAACGAGTCCCTGCAGCGAATCTCGTGGGATGAATGGTTCAAACAGTTCGACGAGAACGATCTGGCGCTGCTCTACAGGGACGAAACACCCGACCATCCGGGCAAGGACCGTTTTAACAAGCTCGTCAGCCGCGACTCGGTCAAGGAGGAGGTTCATCACTGATCCTTTCCTTTCGTCGGACCGCCGCAAACGCCCACGGGCACGTAAACAACGCGGTCTACAGACGTAGTTGCTTGTGGTTTTCTGCGCCTCATTGTAACCCTCGCGTGAGACACAGCGAAGGCGACGAACCCGCTTTTGCATACGCCGTACCTGCATGTGTTACGAGAATCAGGAGAGGGGAGTGAAATGGCAAGCATTAAAGGACGGAAACCGGACGTCGACGCTGTGGAAGGGGGCGGACCCGACATGATCCGCCACGGCAAGAATCCGCACCCGCCGCGCCAACCCGGCGACAAGCACAAGAACACCAAGCAGCAGCAAATGGCCGGCGAACCTCAGGGCGGGGGCGGCGGCAGCAAAGGAGGGGGCGGTGATAAGAAGGGTTGAGACGTTACCCCCATTATTAGGCGAGGGACGGCGACCACATAGGGTCGCCGTCCCTCGTTATTTCCAGCCAAAACCGATTCAGGCGTACGTATTCAACATCACCGGCATGATGAGCATCAGTATCCGCTCGCCCTCTTCCTGCTCGGCCGGTGTGACGACTCCCGCCCGGTTCGGCGAGCTAAACTCGAATACCACGTCTTCCGCATCGACGTTGCCCAGCACCTCGTTCAGGTACACTGCATTGAAGCCGATCACCATCGGCTCGCTGTCGTACTCACACTGCACCGTCTCTTTCGCCTCGCTCGACCGCTCGATGTCCTCGGCTGAGATCTCCACCTGATTCGGCTGAAGCGACAGGCGGATCTGGTTGGTCATGCTGGAGGAGTAGAGGCCCACGCGCCGGACCGCGGCCAGCATGGCGTCGCGGCTCACCGTCATGCGACGTTCATTGTCCAGGGGAATGACGGCCTCGTAGTTCGGATACGTCTCGTCGATGATGCGGGCAAGAACTTTCGAATCTCCGAAATCGAAACCGACGTAGCCCCCATCTACAGTGATGCTACAGTCACCCTCGGCTGCGATTCGCCCGGTCAGCCCCAGCGCCTTTTCCGGCACGATGAAGTTGAGGGCCTCATCGCTCGTCAGGTCGTCGACCTGCAGCTTCACCAGCCGGTGCCCGTCGGTTGCAACTGCGCGCCCTTGCTCTGGCCCGATCTGAAAGTAGATTCCCATCATGGCGGGCCGGAGGGCATCCTTGCTTACGGCGAAGCTGGTCTTCTGGATGGCCCGCCGCAGCAGCCCGGCGTCCGTTTGGATAGCAGGAGTGCCCGAGAGATCCGGTAGCGCGGGATAATCCGCCCCATCGAAGCCGACCATCTTATAGCGGCCCTGGTCGGTCGTAAGCAGCACGTTGAACTCATCGTCTGCGGAGAACTGGATCGGGATATCCGGCAGGGCGCGGAGCGTGTCCAGTAGGCGCTTTGCGGGCACCGCAATCCGATTGCTCTGGGCGGTCGCTCCGTTCGTTTCGAACTGAACCGGAAGGCTCTGGATGATGGAAATCTCCAGGTCCGTCGCACTCAGGCGAATGGCGTCCTCAGCACGCTCGAAGAGAATGCAGGAGAGAATGGGCAGCGTGCTCTTGGAAGGAACGGCGCCGCTGACGACGTTGAGTGCCTTGAGGAACTCGGCACTGGATACGGTGAACTTCATAGCGCAATGTTAAGCGTTGAGAGGTGTCGGTAAGATAACGCGGAAGCGGGCAGGGGTCCTACCTAATAAGAAGAAAAGCGGCTCATCGATTTCGCGCAATGTAGCGGTATCGGACCTAATCATCGACACGTTCGAGTGTAACGCGGTTTAGCCGGAACTCGTCACGGGCACCGTCCGACCGTGTGCGAAACGATATCGTTTTGATCTGATCCGTGATCGTGATTTCACCCACTTGCCGGTGCTTCAGGAGTTGTTCGTCCTCGGATGCGGTTCGCAGCCAATCAGATACCGGGCGCTGTCGCTGCCAGACTGAAAAGGCGGCGCCCGAGGGTTCTCTGCGGTAATCGAGGAACAGCTTATACCTGCCGTCGGGCACCTCCCCCAGATCCAGCCGGAGCATGCCTTCGTGTTCTGCGGAGAGGATGAGGTCGTCGTTCTTAAACTGTATGGTGCTTCCTCCGCCCAGCGATACGCGCATGAGCTGTGGGTAAAAGACGTGCACCCTCGGCGACGGGTTGACCCGTTTCTCCGCCACGGGCTCCATTACGTCGGCCGGGGGTGTATCCCCATAGTAGAAGGCTACGGAAGTGTAGTCCACTGGGACCGCGTTTCCCTCCGGCCCATGTTCGATAGTGAATGTATAATTTCTTTCGAACGGAACCTTGTCTGAGAGCAGGAACCGATACGCTCCTGTACGTGCCATCGGGAGCGAGTATGCCAGAGCGCCGTGGATGGGCAGGCTAACACCCTGGTCCCACCGGTCCAGCAAGGCATACCACCCGCCGTTGAAAGCGTCCTCTGAGCCCGTTCCATGAATACGCATTTCCCCGTCCACCATCGCCACGTCGTCGCCCTCAAAGAAGATGGTCATGCCGGGATTCAGCCCTTGCGTCAGCAGCATCGTCCCCACGTGATGCCCTTTTCCCTGAGCCTCGAGCAGCAGGTAAGGCTGCCCTTCCGCCGGATCGATCTCGCGCCGCCACACGGCGTACAGTTTGCCTTCCGTGGCCGGGTCGCGTGCCTCGTCCGTGTAATACACGCGGGCCGTTCCCCGGACCGGACTCTGCTCCGTGTCCGCTCTCGCTGCATACTGAAGCTCGATGAAGGCACTTCGGTCAAACGGCATGGGAAGATAGCTGTAGCTCGTCCCGTTCCGCGTGCCGAGCAGCAAACTCTGTTCTGACGACGCACCGTATGCGAAACCGAAGAAGTCGGCTACCGGGCTCCAGATGGCTGGATTACGATCATTATCCCAGTGTGCGCGCAGGATGAGATCCTTGTATTGCCCAGAGAATGCTTCTGCAGGCTCCAGCTCGATTCCGACGATGCGCCCGCCCTGGTCGCTGCGGAACAGGTTCACCGTCTGGCCGGGGCGCAGATCGAAGTCCTTCGCCTCAACATGCACGTCTTTTCCATCACGCCCGGCGAGGTATGGCGGCCTGCTTCCATACTGGTCCCACAGCTTCCGTGCTCGCTCCAGAGCTTCCCGTTCCGCATCTGTCCAGCGTAAGGGGAAGCTCTCGATCCTCCGGCCGTCCGTATAGAGCCGATACTGGATCTGGTGGAACATGATCTTTTCCCCCTCGAACACGATCTTCAACGATGAAGCAAAAGGGATGGGCACGTAGGAGTAGTATCCCCCGACCTCGTTGCCGACGATGGGATGCAGAAAAGGGAACGTCGTTCCGGAGAATAGTTCGTTGAAGGGAAGGCGGATGCGGGGAGCCGACTCGCCGTCGAAGTAGAAGGCGAGCGTATCCGCCGTCGGCGTCGGCGTCCAGATTCGTTCGATGACCCCAGGCCCTTTGAGGTCGGCGAGGACGAGACCGTCGTCTTCTCTGCGTACAAACGAGTACAGGCCGGAGAAGCCGTCGTTGTTACCCCCGGTCGTATCGTAGCTGGAGATCTGTTCCACGATGGAATGTGACCGGTACTGGGGCAGGAGATCTATTCGGCTCAGCTGGTCAAGTTCATATATCAGGCCGGCTGCACTTCCGGTTCGTGCCTGCTGCCCTCGCGCGGGCTCTGCGCCTGCCAGCAGGCCGGCCAGCGAAACAAGCAAAGTTACCACGTGCCTGAAGGAAGGCTGCATTGCGCAATTGTCTGGCTGAATCGTCTAAAACCCCGGAATAGCGAACGAAGTCGGCCCCCTGGGTCTACTCTTTAATCCAGAGCCGACGGTCCAAAATCCAAAATGGATTCACCTGCTTCGCAACTCGATGGTCTTTCGAATCTCGTCGATGATTTCCCGGAATCTTGGATCCGTTTCGATCTGGTTTTCCACGCTTTGATTGGCGTGGATAACGGTGGAATGATCGCGTCCGCCGAAGTGCAGGCCGATCGTTTTCAGGGAATGCTGCGTGAGCTGCTTGCAGAAGAACATCGCTACCTGGCGAGCCTGTACCACCTCCCGCTTGCGCGTCTTCGCGCGGACCAAGTCTTCCGGAATCTTGAAGTACTCGCACGTAATCCGCTGGATATCCTCGATCGAGAAGCTTACCCGTGTGTCCTTCAGGAGGTCGCGCAGGACATCTTTCGCCAGTGCCAGGTCGATCTCGCGCCGGTGGAGTGTGGCATGCGCCAGCAGGCGGATCAGTGCCCCCTCCAACTCGCGAATGTTGCTCTTGATGTTGTGGGCGATGAACTCAATGATGTCCTGCGACAGGTCGATTCCGTCGTCTTCGGCTTTGCGCTGTAGGATGGCGATGCGGGTCTCGAGTTCCGGGGGCTGTACGTCTGCCGAAAGCCCCCACTGGAAGCGAGACAAGAGGCGCTCCTCGATCCCCTCGATGTCGCGCGGCGACCGGTCCGCCGACAAGATGATCTGCTTGCCCGACTGGTGCAGGGCGTTGAAGATGTGGAAGAACTCTTCCTGCGTTTTTTCCTTCCCACCGAAGAACTGCACGTCGTCCACGATGAGCAGATCTACGTTTCGGTAGAACAGCGAAAATTCATTGATCCGGTTGTGCTGGATGGATTGCACGAACTCGGTCGTGAACCGCTCGCTCGAAATGTACAGCACGGTGTCCACGAGGTTGTTTGCCCGGGCGAAGTTGCCGACCGCGTGGATGAGATGTGTCTTGCCGAGTCCGACCCCCCCGTAGACCAGGAAAGGATTGAAGCTCGTCGTGCCAGGCCGCTGGGCGATGGCGAGGGAGGCGCTCCGGGCGAGCCGGTTGCAATCTCCCTCGATGAAGCGTTCGAACGTATACGAAGGGTTGAGCTGGCTCACGACCGGCGCCTTCCGGATACCGGGGATCGCAAACGGGTGAACCGGCGCCGAGTCGGGACCTGTGTGTACCGCGTAAGGGTTTGCCGGAGCGCCGGCATAGCCGCCCGATTGCGGCAAAGCACCGGGG
>DASSAV010000011.1:0-7146 GCA_035699265.1 Rhodothermales bacterium | reverse complement strand
AGAGGGTGAACGGGTGAGAGGGGGAACGGGCGAGAAGGAGAGAGGGGGAATGGGGGTGGCTGCTTTGAATCCAAAATCCAACATCCAGAAAAAGGCCGGAGGGGGGTGCCCTCCGGCCTCTGGAAAGATGTTTTGGTGTGTGTTCGGGAGGCGGTCAGACGTTGTAGTCGCGGCCCCGGTGGAAGGCGTAGCTTACAGCGTCTCTGACGCGGTCCCAGGTGCCGGTGCCGTGCTCGCGCTCGTACTCCGTGCGCAGCTCGGGTTCGACTTCGGCGTAGTCGCGCCCGGCATATTTTCCGCTGGAGCCTACGGTGTAGCCGTAGATGTAGGCGGGCTCGTAGTCCATCCAGTTCTCATCGCCGTATTCCGAGCGGAAGTTGCTGCGGAAGTCGCCTGCGTAGGCATCGTAGCCGGCGGGCATGAGGGGCGTGCCGCTGGTCGCCGTGGAAAGCGGTTCGCCTTCGGCAGTCATGCCCGCGGTTGCGCCTGTCTCGTCTACCTCGCGCTGCCGGATGCGGGTGTCGCGGTACGTGCGGGCGAGAGGCTCGGTGGTGGATGCAGTGAGGGCGGCTTCGCCCCGGACGTGCACCACGCCGTCCTCGATCTCGATGTCGCGCGCGGAGAACTCCTCGCCGTTGTCGAGCCGGATTCTATCGACGACCTCGGAATCGGTGTCGACGAGCAGTTCGTCGATGCGTCCGATCTCAGTGCCCCGGTCGTCGAGCACCTTCCAGCCGCGGATGTCCTGGTCCTCGTGGACGAGGTGCCAGTCGTATAGATCGGATAAGGGTTGAACGGCCATATGGGTATCCCTCTTCGTTTTGTTTATGTCGGACGGATGGTGACTGCGATGTCCTGTTGTTTCAGGAGCGGTCGGTTACGTCGATGCGGTTGGCGTAGAGATAAAACGGCAGGGCGGCGGCCGGCCCGGCGCGCTGCAGATCGGCCCCGGGTGCCTCGCGCATCGCGTTGCGCATGGTTTCGAGGTGGCCGTAAATGCTGATGACGTCACCCTGGCGCACGGTGACGCCGCTGTTTATGGAACCGGGGCCGACCGGAATGTTCGGATGCTGGACGACGAGTATGCTCCGGCCTGCCCCGTGCGATGCGGTGAAGACGGAGTCACTCAGCTTCTGTTCGACGCGCATGCCGGTTAGCTGCACGGTGCGCCCTATCAGGGAAGAATCCGTGCTGGCGAAGAGAACGGCGGGGTCCGTGATGATAGGTGCAGCGCCCGGCGCCGGCGTCAACTCCTGCGCAGCGCCTTCTGCGGCGTCGTCGACGGGCTGCATCGGATCGAAAAGCGAACCGATGATCCAGGCCAGGGCCCCGATGATGATCAGGCCGACGAGCCATAGCCACCATCGTGAGCGCTCGTGCCGGGGTTCGACGGGAATGTTTGCCATGCAGGTATTGGATGATGTTTAATACGTCCTTTGGGCGCGGGATGCGGCAAAATCAGTAGGTCAGTTCGGGTCGTGGAGAAGCGGCAAACCACCCTGGCGCTAACGGCCACGCTTTCCGATGCCCACGATAAAAAGAATCGGGGAGCATCGGGACAGGCTCTGGAGAGGAAGGGGCGCTTGTTTCGCTTCTACGATTCTGCGAGTAACCAGCCAGGTCTGGTGTTACGGACTCGCCTCCTGCGTGATCTCCAGGCGCTGGGCGCGCAGGTAGAGTTGATCGTCCTGCATCTGCTGCGCCTCCTCCTCAGTGACGCCCCAGTTCTGCGGGTCGTCGCTCCGGATCTGCTGCAACGTTCCCGTAAGGGTGACGACCTGTCCCGGTTCCACGTTGTAGCGCCCCTCGACAGAGTCGGGTGGAGCGGGAATGACCTCGTCGAGCACTACGAAAATGCGATGGTCTACGTCGGGATTCTCGAACGGGGTCACGTAAAACGTGCTGTCTCCAACAACGCTCGCCACCCTCATGCTGTCGAGTTGAACTGTACTGCCGACGAGAGCGAGCCGGTCGGGTACGATGAACACGGTATCGATGTCCGTTATCGTTCCTGCAGCCAGGCCAGGGTTCGTGAGCGGGGCGACTGGCTGTACCTCTTCCGTTCCTTCAACGACCTCGTCGCTCGGCGTGGTGTCCGGGTTGAATAGCTCGGCGAGGAGCCAGATGATGCAGGCGATGATGATCAGCCCGATGAGCCAGATCCACCAGGGTGAGCCCCTGCGTTCTCGTTCGACTGGAATGCGTGCCATGCGATAGTGCCTCTGTCGTTGTTTCTGCTGTGGATGAACAGGCTGAAGCCGGGGATCGGGGTGAAGGTCCCCGGCTTCAGCCTGTGCGGAGCGCCCGTGCCGCGCTCAGTGATGGGCGCGGTCGTAGGCGTTGTGGACGGCCTCCCGGGCGCGGTCCCAGGTTCCGGATCCGTAGCGTTCTTCGTAGTCGCGCCGCAATTCGGGTTCGGCGGTGGTGAAGTCGCGGTTGCGATAGCGTTCGTTTCCGCCGGCCATGTAGCCCCACCGGTAGACGGGCTCGTAGGTGGTCCAGTTGTCGCGTCCGTAGATTCTGTCGGAATGAGTGCGGAAATCGCCTGCCGCTTCTTCGAACCGGTCGCCGGTACGCGCGCCGCCGAGATCCTCGACCTCCACTTCCGTGCGGCGGGCCGTGTCGCGGACGGTCTCGTTGCGTTCCTGCACGTCTTTTTGCACGACCACCTCGCCGGTGACGCGGGCCTCCTTGTTGACGACGGGTTCCTCGTCGGTTTCGCGGAACTCGATCGTACGGTCCTGAAATGCCTGGTCGGCATTGGTGACGGGCCGGTCGGCTTTACGGCGTTCGACGTCCACGTCTTCGTCGCGCAGGCGCACCTGCTTTTCGACGGGCTGCTCCTCCACGTGTGAATGGATGCGGACCCCGCCCCGGCTCACCTGGCGCTTGCCAATGTCGATGTTCTCCTCGACGATGGGGATGTGTTCTTCGCCCGCGTTGTGCTCGCGTTCCTGCCGGACCTGTTCACGGGTAAAGGGTGCTGCGGTGCGTTCGTACCCGGTGAAGCCGCGCTTTTGCCAGTTGGCGAATCGGTTGTGGATGTCGATGGGCCGGTGCTGATTCATGGTGTCGGCGACGCGCTGCGCGCCGTCGCTGCCGACGTGGGCGACGAGCAACGTGCCGCCGCGCCGGACGCCTTCGGCGTAGAGATCCGCGTCGTCGTTCGGCACGCTCAGGTCGGTGAGCCGGTCTACGATCTCACTCCCGAACTGGCCCTGATTCCAGTTGTCCGCGTCGACGTTCCAGTTGGCGAGATCCGTGTTGTCGTGCGAGACCATGTGCAGGTCGTCGGAATCGACCCCGTCGTCTTTTAACTCCCCATAGACATCTTTCGCGGTCTTGTAGTCGTCGTAGAGTCCTACCACGGTGGATTTCATCGTTACACCTCCTCTTCTCGTTTCTCTCTCGTTGGTGGTGATCGGGGATGGAGTTGCGTGCGTGGCTTCGGGGCGGGCCGGGAGCGCGTTATGAAGAGCTGCTAAGGGGTTGGTTCGAGGGTGGGATGCGCGCCACATCCACTTCTTCGGTCCGGAGTGGGACGTCTTGCACCTTGCGGGCGGTGGTGGTGCGCCGGGTCACGTGGATCTCTTCTTTGAGTATGAGCTGTTTCTGGATGACGAGGCGTTCTTCGAGCACGGGAATGATGGTCGTGTCGCCTGTGTGCCGGGTGCCGACCGGGCGTTCGAGGATGCGGCCGACAGGGATCCGCTTTACCTCGACCTCATCGTGCAGGATCGGTTCGTCGATGTGCTCAGTGCGTTCCGTGATGTGTTTCGAGACACGGACGCGGCCGGTTTCACGCGCGCGCCGCTCGATCCGCACGGATTCCTCCGAGACCGGGACGACCGTTGCTTCTTCGGATTCCGCGGGGTGGGCCTCCCGTCTGTGCGGCCTCGCCCAGTCGGTGAACGTGCCGCGCAGCCGGTACGTCCCGTCCTCCTCAGGCGAAATCAGGTTGCAGGGTACACTGACGATCTCTCCCGGCGGGAGGCGCACGGTCGCCTCGCCTGTTACGCCGTCGGGGGAGACGGTAACGAGTGTCCCCTCCACATTCTGCGCATCCCGCAATCGGTCTCCTGTCTTCTCCATAAGGCTTCCCCTCCTCGGTTCAGAGCGAGCATGCCGTTCCGCACGGCAGCACAGTTGGTAGATAGACGGGCGGGGCGGGGGTTCGTTCTGAAAGCGTCCCGGCGGTAACTGGATAGTTGCGAGTCGTTGGTTCTTTGTTCTCCGGGTGTAGGGTGTGTATTGTTTAGTTTGGGGTGGCATCTGACCTGGAGTAGGGCAAACATGAAGACCATTCTCTTCTTTAGGCACGGGAAATCGGATTGGAATGCCGCCTATGACGGCGACATGGACAGGCCTTTGCAGAAGCGCGGGCGGAAGGCGGCCCGGCTGATGGGCGCGTTTCTGAGCGTGGCAGGTGAGCTGCCGGAGATCGTCCTTACGTCGCCCGCGGTGCGGGCACGCACGACCGTGGAGCTGGCGGTGGAAGCCGGGGGCTGGCCTGTGCCGGTCCGAATGTCGGATGTGCTCTACGAAGGGGGACCGGACCGCGTGTTGCAGGAGATTGCGGCGCAGCCGGACGAAGTCGGCCGCCTGATGCTGGTGGGGCACGAGCCGACGTTTTCGCAGGTGCTCGGCCGGTTGATCGGGGGCGCGGGGATCACGTTTCCGACGGGGGCCGTGGCCCGGGTAGATCTGGATGTGTACAGGTGGCAGGAGACCAGGGATGGGGCGGGTTCGCTGCGGTGGCTCGTCACGCCCAAGCTGCTTCGTGAAAGAGAGTAAGAGGGGAAGAGAGAATGAGAGTAGGAGAGAAAGAGCGGAGGAGTGAAGTAAGGAGAAGGTGAAGGGGAGATTTGCATCTAGGGGTGGCGAGTGGCACCGAGGCCGGGGGCGTCTGGGAGGCGGAGGCGGCCATTATCCAGGGATGCACCGTTGAACGGATCCTGCGCGAGATCGAGATTGCCGTCGAGGTCGGCGAAGTCGGCCAGGGGGGCCAGGTGGGCGGCGGCGGTGACGGCGAGGCTGCTCTCGATCATGCAGCCGAGCATTACCTTCATATCGAGGGAACGGGCGAGTCCGATGAGTCGAAGTGCGCCGCGGAGGCCGCCCGTCTTCATGAGCTTGACGTTGATCCCATCTGCGGCGCCAGCGAGGGCGAGCACGTCCTGAGGCCCCTGGATGCTTTCATCCGCGATGATGAGCGGGCCCCCGGGGGGCAGCAGGGAGCGGAGCTCATGCCAGCCATCGTGATTTCCGGCTGCTATCGGCTGCTCCACGAAGTCGACTGCGAATGCACGGAGTTCAGGGATGATCCGGGCTGCCTCCTGGACGGACCAGGCGCCATTGGCGTCCACGCACAGGCGCGCAGCCGTGGCTTCCCGAACCTCACGAACGATTTCGGAGTCCCTTTCAATGTTGCCGGTACCCAGCTTGAGCTTGAGGATGGGCAGGTGGGCGATCCTGCGGATGGAGGCGCGCAGCTCGTCGGCGCTTTCGGGGATGCTCAGCGTGACGGAACTGAGCGGGGCACGCTCCGGGTTGAGGCCGAGCAGTCTGTACAGCGGAAGGCCCAGCAGCTTGCCCCAGTGGTCGTGCAGAGCCATGTCGGCGGCGGCGCGGGCGGGGGCAGGTCCGGCAGGCAGGGCATCCAGGGCGTCTTGCAGGTGGAAGGGGTTGCCGCCGAGGAGCCGGTCGGGGTCGAGTGCGCGGAGGTAGCGCAGCACCTCGTCCATTTGGAAGCCATAGTAGGGCGGCATGGCCCCTTCGCCGAATCCGTCGCCGATGCGCGTGAGCACGTTCTCCCGCACGGTGCTGCTGCCATGCGCGATGCGGAAAGGGGATTTCAGGCGGAGAATGAGCGGTTCGGCTTCGACCCGAGGCATAGGAAAGTAAGAGAGGGGGAGAGAATGAGGGAAAGAGAGGGAGAGAGAATGAGTGAAAGAGAGGAGGAGAGGGAGAAAGGAGGAGAGTGGTGTTAAAGGGAAGGCCCTGCCTCCCCCAGAGGCAGGGCCAAAATAGATCGGGTCCGGCGGGGTTTTACGGCTTCGTGAGGGCGGTGATGATGGTGCCGCCGTTCTCGCCGGGCTGTACGAGCCGGACGAGAAAGGAGCTTCCCGACTTGATCTGCCCGTACACCCTGGTGAAGTCGTTTACGCTGTTTACCGGCTTGCGGTCCACTTCGGTAATAATCATGCCCGGGCGGATGTTAGCCTCACGGGCCGCGTTGCTGGCCGGGTCCACATCCGTGATCAGCACGCCGTCCGTGCCTTCGTCGAGGTCGTACCGTTCCGTAATCTGGGGGGTGATGTCGGCCAGAGAGATTCCGAGATCCTCCATCAACTGGCCTTGCTGCGGTTCCTCGGGCGTTGGGCCGTTGTCGTTATTTCCGGCCGTCTCCCCCTCGTCCTCCGCCCGTCCCAGCACGATGTTCACGGTGCGGGTGTCTCCCTCGCGGTTGAGCGTGACCGTTACGTGTTCGCCCGGGCGCATGGTACCGATGATCTGCGATACCTGGAGGGAGTTCGTGAGCTCCTTGCCGTTGATGGAGACGATCACGTCGCCCGCTTCGATACCAGCCTTGTCCGCGGCGGAGCCGGGGACCACATCGGCCACGGTCGCCGCACCCCGCGGCAGATCGAGCGCCTCGATGAGCGACGGAGAGGCCGGGCCGTATCGGATGCCCAGGCGGGCGCGTTCGACGTGGCCGGATTCGATCAGTTGATCGGAGACCGCTTTCACGGTATTGACCGGGATGGCGAAGCCGATGCCCTGATAGCCCCCGGTGCGGGTATAGATGGCCGTGTTGATGCCGATGAGGCGGCCCTGCAAGTCTACCAGCGGTCCGCCGGAGTTGCCGGGGTTAATGGCCGCGTCCGTCTGAATGTAGTTCTGCACGCTCTGATGCTCCGAGGGCGTCAGGCGTCCCACGGCACTGATGATCCCGGCCGTCACCGTGTTGCTGAAGGTTTCCGACAGGGGTGAGCCGAAAGCCATCACCCACTGACCCGCTTTCAGGTCGTCTGAACTGCCGAAGGTGATGAACGGCACGTTGTCGGCGTCGATCTTGATGACGGCGATGTCGCTGTAGGGGTCGGTGCCGACCACCGTGGCCGTGTAATGGCTGCCGTCGATCAG
>DASSAV010000010.1:0-2415 GCA_035699265.1 Rhodothermales bacterium | reverse complement strand
GTCGCCGGCCTCGTCTTGCTCCATCCCGTCTTTATGCACCCTTTCGAGGCGTGCGGTCGACCGGTCCGCAGGGCAGTCGCTGCACTCAGCATCTCCCTGGCCGCGACCCTCGCCACCGCCCCGATCCTCTTCTACACCTTCGGGTACGTCTCCCTCGCCGGGCTCTTTCTGAATCTGGCTGCCGTGCCGCTGACGTCGATTCTGATGGTCGCTGGCCTCGTTACCGTCCTCACCGCCGCCGTGACGGCAACGGCGGCAGGCAGCTTCGGGGCGGCGTGTGGAGCCCTGGCGCATGTGCTATTGCTCCTGGCAAGCGCCGGCAACGACTATCTCTCGTGGGCCGCTGTGCAGGGGCAGTTCTTAACAGGGTGGGAGGCCGCCGCGATGGCTGTCCTGCTTTGGGCAATCGCCGTCGTCCGCATCCCCCGGCTGCGGTGGCGGCTGGCCTGTTCGACGCTCGTGCTCGTGGCAGCCGGGGCGTGGTCGGGTGTGCTCTCCGGCGAAGCGGCGCCGCGCCTCCAGGCAATCTTCTTCGACGTCGGGCAGGGGGATGCTGCGCTCATCCTCACCCCCAACCGCCACGCTCTTCTCGTGGATACCGGCCCCGGCGGCGATTGGGGCGATGCCGGTGCCCGGACCATCCTTCCGCACCTGCGTCGATACGGCATCCGGAACCTGGATGCCGTCGTCATCACCCATCCTCATCTCGACCACATCGGCGGACTCGCTTCCATCTTGCGCAATGTTCCGGTTCACCGTGTTATCCACAGTGTTGAAAACCATGTGCAGGAGATCCCGGCATTTGACCTCATCGATAGCCTCCACATCGCCAGCCGGCGGGTACACACCGGCGACACCCTCTGCATTGATCCTGCCCTCCGGATCGGCGTGCTCTCGCCGGACCGAAATGCTGCGATGGGCACGGACGTCAACGAGGCTTCTGTCGTGCTCCGGGTGATGTACGGTCGCACGACTTTTCTCCTCCTGGGTGACGCGGATGCGGACGCCGAGGTTGCGATGGCGGCCCGGTACGGCGCTCTCCTCCGAAGCGACGTGGTGAAAGTGGGCCACCACGGCTCCAGTACGAGCAGCAGCCCGGTGTTCGTCGCCCGCGTCCGGCCAGACTCCGCCGCCCCCGCTTTCGCCGTCGTGAGCGTTGCGCAGCACAACCGCTACGGCCTGCCGGACAGCACTGTGCTGGCGCGCTGGCGCCGCTCAGGTGCCACGGTTCTCACCACTGCATCGGAAGGGGCCATCTGGCTGGAAAGCGACGGCCGGCGCGTCTGGCGCAAGCACTGGCGCTAACTCCTCAACCTTCAACTTTTAACATTCCAACCTTCAACCTTCCAGGAAGAGCGATGCCGGTGCGTGCTTCAGGAGCGCCACCGTGGTTGAGCCGAACGCGAACTGCCGGATACGTGATCCGAAATGGGCGCCTGCGACGATCAGGTCGGCCCGGCGCTCTCCTGCGAATCGGTTGATCTGCTCGTCCGGATCGCCGCCGCTCAGGCTGGATGCTTCTACGCGGAAGCCGTGCGCTTCCAGGTACTCCTTCGCCCGGTTCACGATCCACTCCGATGCAGCCGGGTCTTCGTCGTATATGTGCACCACGTCGACCGGCGACTCGGCGCCGAAGAGCTGAAGCTGCGCAAACCGCTGCATGGAACGCGCCGCAGCCGGCTTCCCGTCGAAGGCGACGACGACCCTTTGAATCGGCCGGTACTCCGTATCCACGATGAGCGCCGGCGCAGCGGTCTCCCGCACGACGTGCTCCAGCGTATCGGTTTCCCGGTTCGGCCGGCTGTAGAAGAAATGGGCGTGCCTGCCGACGATGAGAAGATCGTAATACCGCATGTCTTCGATGATCCGCTCGAACGGCACACCTTCCTGCGTCAGCGTCCGGAACTGCACATCCATGTCCCGGATCACGTCCTCAAACTTGCCGATCAACGCACGGGCCACCTCTCGGCTTTCCTCTGTGGCGTGCTCCCGCAGCTTCTCCTGATAGTACAGGCTCCCGATGCCGCCGCCCTCGCTCGGGTAGTCTACGTTCACGACCGCCAGGCCCGTCACTTCCGCGGCGTGCCTGCGCGCAATTTCGGCAGCATGCCGGATCGCCACCTCGGTATCGGAATCAGGATCGAGTGCTACCAGGATGCGCTTGATCATCGCGAGTCGTTCAGCCTTGCCGGTACTTTCTCCATGAGGAGGGGGATGATCTTCGATCTTCTCCACACCCTCTTTTACTTATATATAATAGAAAATAGAAAAGAAGTAGTAGGTATAGGGGCTGTGGAAATGTGGGTACGTCTCCTGTCAACATCCACCAACATGGTCTGTGGATGTTGAAATCGCCTCGTCCACAAATCGTTCAACAAAGCTGCCTGCCGAAATCGACCGTGCAGGCTGATCGGC
>DASSAV010000009.1:0-15134 GCA_035699265.1 Rhodothermales bacterium | reverse complement strand
TCGATCTGTCCGTTCGACGGCTCCCCCAATCGGATCTGCTATGGATGCCGGATCTGTCATGGATGATCGAGAAGAGGTGGCAAAACTGGAAGAAGCTTGCCACCTGGTGTGGGAGGAATACGAACGGCTCATGGAGCGAATGCACACCGCCGCCAATGTCGAGGAAATCCCCATAGAGGAACTCCAGCGGTGCACGCGGGAGGTGAAGGCGGCATTGGGCCTGTATCTCTTCCTCAAGCGCAGAGAGGGAAAGATCAGGGCCAGGGTGAACACCTCCGAAGCCGCCCTATTCGATGGACACGTGAACGAACACGTGCCGACCTGAGCGGCCGCCCGGGCCGTTCTGCACTGCATCCACCTCCTCACATCGGGAGCCTGCCCGGACCCGATCCGAGAAAGGATGGGCGTGTCCCTGGCCGCAGCGTTACGCAACCGTGATTTCAGCGCAGGTATAACGGCTCCTTCACGCTTTGTCGCCTCCCGCAGAAACCGCCCCTCGTTTCACCCTTCAAAAGCGTTCCGAGGAACACGAATCCTCGGCTAACGAACGTGAACGATCACCATGTGAGGGTAGAATTATGAGGGGACGTACTTTTCAGTTCGGCGGAAGCCTGCTCCTGACGAGCGTGGCGACTGTGCTGCTGACCACCTTTATGGCGGCGTGCGGGACGGCCAACGTCACGTCGGCCGTAAAGGAACAGTTCGTCGACGGAGCAAACCGGGTCGTCGTCTCGCGGCAGGTCGTGCCGGAGACGCTGACAGAGGATGCCCCGGCGCTTGCGCTTTATGTCGACGCGCGAGATCTGCTGGAGAATGAGGGCTTCGCTTTCGCAACGAACGACAAGACGAGCCGTGTCATTGAGACCATGCCCGAGGACGTCGGTGACGGCGTGACGCTCAAGATCGACCTCGTCGCCAACCCGGCCCCCGGCGGCAGCAAGCTCATCGCCAGAGGCCAGTACCTGGATCCGACGACAAACTCGTGGAAACCGGCGACCTGGACTGACGGTCTCGCCGGTCGGGCGTTCGTCAAAACCTACGATGCGCTCGTGGACCTTTCGCATTCAGAAGTAGCCACGGCTGTCGGCACAGAAATGAACGTCACCGAGGCACGCTAAAAGGATACTGCTTGTCTTCGAGGTTGTACGTCAAATGAGCAGGGGCGCTTGCCGAAAGGCGGCGCCCTCTGCTTATGGTATCTCAGCCCCCCGGCTTTCGCCTATACGCGCGCACGACGGCCGAAAAATCCTCATCCGAAAGCCCGAACCGCTCGGCCAGGGCGAATGCCTCCTTCGCGGCATTCTCAACCGGCATCGCGACGCCCGTCTCGTACGCCGTGATGGCGGCCAGGTGAAGGTCTTTGTGCATCCACTTCAGCGGGAACTCGGTGCCGTATTCGTCTTGCTCGATCCGGGAGCGCTTCCCCTGCACGAAGGGGGCCACCACGGCTGATCCGATCAAGGCATCCAGGACGCGCTCCCGCGCGATCCCCATCGACGTGCCGAGCGCCAGCATCTCCGCAAACGCCGCCATGTTGATGCCGAGCATCATGTTAATGAGCATCTTCATGGAGGTGCCTGTCCCGATCCCGCCCGCGTGAACCACGTCGCGCCCCATGGCATCGAAGTACGGCCGGCACGCCTCCACGTCCGCCTCGTCGCCCCCGGCGAGGAACAGCAACTGGCCTTCGGCGGCAGGCTGCTTCGAGCCTGCCACGGGGGCGTCTATGAAGCGGATACCCCGCTCGTGGGCGGCCTGCCCCATCTCGCGCGAGAACGACGGGTTCACCGTGGTGCAGTCGACCCACAGATTGCCGGGCCCGAGCCCGTTGAGCAGGCCATCTCCCGCGAGCGCCGTCTCTCGCACACTTTCCGGGTCTGCGAGCATGGTGAAGACTACCTCCGCCGCACGCCCGACCCCGGCCGGACCGCCCGCCCACTCCGCCCCGTTCGCCACGAGTTGCGAAGCCTTTCCCCGCGTCCTGTTATGGACCACGAGATCGAAGCCCACACCCTGAAGGCGCTCCGCCATACGGCTGCCCATGATCCCGAGCCCTATGAATCCAACCTTCACGTTTTCTGCGGTCTTGTTAAATTTCAGTCCCTGCCTACCCGCCCCCTCTCCTCCATTCCCCCTTTCTTACTCTCCTCCTCTCCTCCATTCTTCCTCTCCTCCTTTCTCCCTCATGCCCGCACTCACCCTCTCACCCTTTCCCCCTTTCTTGATTAGCCAATTCTGATCCACCTCGCAAGCCCGCCTGCTAACCTTTGCGAAGGTATTGCAACGGACGCCCGTTTGCCCCAACCGCCAGGTGCAGATGTGCGTTGGAGCAGGGCACCATGCGGCGACTCACCGCACCATAGCTTTCAGAGGCACGATGGCATACGAAACAGGTCCCCGAACGCCCGGCGGCGAAGAGAACTACGACGTCGTCATGTGTGTGGTCCAGGAGCCATTGCCCGCAGACCGCAACGTGCTGGCCGCAGTGGAGGGCGACGAGGGACCCCTTCTCGTCGGTACAGGGCACGACAACTTCCTGTGCGGCAACTGCCGGACCGTTCTGGCCGGCAACGTGGGTCCGGAGGAAATCGAGGACGCACCACTATTCCAATGCTACGTCTGCGGCGCCTACAACGAAATCCCGGAAGAATGAGTGGGGAGTTCAGCGGCTATCGTGAACGGGCAGGAAGCCGAAGCGTAGCCATAGCGAATCCCGCGCGTGGCTGGTCACGAAATCGATGAAGCGGCGCGCGGCGGGGAGATCCTTCGCGCCCGCGACCGGCGCGACGGCATACCGGATGTCTGGCCGGCAGGAGTCCGGCCACGATGCCAGGCGGCGCACGCCAGCCGCTACCCGCAGGTCCGAAGCATAGACGATGCCCACCCCGGCAGCCCCGCTCTCGACCGAGAGCAGCGCCGTCCGTACGTCCAGCGCGGGCACCGCGCGCGGCGCCACCTGCTGCCACAGCCCGAGGCATTCGAGCCCCTGCCGCGCGTAGATGCCGGCCGGTACGGCCGTCGGGTCCGCCATCGCAATGCGTTCGTACGACAGGAGGTCCCGTACCGATGAAAGCGGACGGGCGTCAACAGGCCCGACGACGACCAGCCTGTTGCTGAGGGGCCGGCGGATGGGGCGGGCGACGAGCCCCGCGCTGTCGAGCCGGTCCATCCAGTCCAGGTTGGCGGAGAAGAACACGTCGGCGGGCGCGCCCTGCTCGATCTGGCGGGCCAGGGTAGAGGATGCCGCGGGGTTCAATACCACCTCGTAGCCGGGATGGACGGCCTCGAACGAATCGACCGCGGCCTCCAGTGCGTCCGTCAGCGATGCGGCGGCGTAGACCGTGACGGTGTGGGTCACCGCCCGTTCGCCCCCGCAGCCCGGCAGTATGAGCGCCAGCAAGAGGAGGAACGGAGAAAATCGGACGAGGAGGCGCATGGCTCGGGTCCACGAGTCACGGGGAGCCACGCATCGCCGGCGTAGCCTCCGGCGCGTTCAGGTGGCCGCCTGTTCGTCAGGGAGCAGGGCGCACTTAAACCAGAAGTCGGTCAGCGACTTCATCGAAGCGAGCATGTCCACATAGGAGAGCGGCTTGGTAAGGTACGCGTTGGCGCCGGCGTTGTAGCTCGTCTCCACGTCGACGGAAGCGTTCGAGGTGGTCAGTACCACGACGGGAATCGTGCGGAACGTCTCTTCTCCCTTGATCTCGACCAGGGCCTCTCGCCCGCTTTTGCGCGGCATGTTGAGGTCCAGCAGGATGAGGCCGGGCCTGGGCGCCTTGCCGGGTCCGGCGTAGGCGCCGCGGGCATGCATGTAGTCCAGCAGTTCCTCGCCGTCCTGAACGCCGTGGATGGAGATGTCGGGGAGACCGTCTCGAAGGGCCCGCATGGTGATAGCCATATCGTCGGCGTCATCTTCTGCAATGAGGACGACGGCCTCTCGGGCCGAATGATTCATGCCGGTATACTTATTGGGAAAAGAGTATGCTGGTTGGTAAACGGGTCTGGCAACCAGTGATGCTGAAAAGCCCGTTGGGTGAAACGAAAGCCGGGGCGGAGCGTGCGGGCCGAAAGGCTCACGCGACCCCGTCCCGTATTGCCGTAGACCCTAGACTATATCATATCGAAAAGTATGTTCCTGGGTTCCGACCCCTGCTCCTATACCCCCACACCTCCAAACACTCTCAAAGACTTTAACACATGAGTACGCAAATACGTGAACACTTACCGCGCGAGCAGTTGCGAGGTGCGTTCGAGCAGTTCGTCGGCCGTGAACGGCTTCCCGATGTAATCGGTGAAGCCCGCAGCGAGAAACTGCTCGCGGTCGCCGGGCAGGGAAAACGCTGTCAGCGCGAGGATGGGCGCGTGCTCGTACGCCGTCTGCCGCCGCAGGCTGTGCAACACGTCTACTCCGGTGAGGCCACTGCCGAGATTGATGTCCAGAAAAATGAGGTCGAAGGGATTCTCCTCGTCGTCAGCGGCACACCGGGCGAGAGAGACGGCCTCCGTGGCGCTGTCGGTTTGGATCACGTCGCACGCTTCCCGCAGGAGCAGCACCAGGAAGTCGCGCGTATCGGCGCTGTCTTCCACCAGAAGTACGCGCGCCCGGCGGTCGGCGACGAACGGCTGGCCGCCCGTCGGCGCCTCCTCCCGGACGGGCGTATCGCAGCAGGGCAAGGTGACGGTAAACGTGCTCCCGCGCTCCTTTTCACTGTTGACCGCGATCTGGCCGCCCATCGCATCGACGAGTCGCTTCGTGATCGATAGCCCCAGTCCGCTGCCTTCGTGGGACCGGCTGTACCCCGTCGACTCCTGCTGGAAGGCGTCGAATAGCCGCGGCAGGAACTCCGCGCCGATCCCCATGCCGGTGTCGCTGATGCTGATCCGAACTTGGTCGTCCTGCCCGCTTTCAGTTGGGCCACCCGACGCTCGCGCGACGGCGACCGTAACGCCGCCCTCCCTCGTAAACTTGAGGGCGTTCCCGATCAGGTTGTTGAGGATGCTGCTGAACGCGCCGGGGTCGAGACGCGCCCGGGATCCCTCGGCGCCCGGCGCGATGTCGTAGACCAGGTAAAGACCACGCTCCTCAGCCCTGCGCTGGAACGACGCTACGATCTCGCGGGTCTCGTGGTCGACGTCCAGCGCCTCGTACACGAAGTCGGTTTGCTGCGCTTCCAGCCGGGCGAGCGTAAGGACGGCGTTCAGGGTGTCCATGAGCCGGCGCCCGCCCGTCATGATGCGCTCGGCGTAGTCCTGCTGCTTGCCGGTGACCTGCCGCGCCAGGAGGGAAGCGAATCCGATCACGCCCTGGAGCGGGGTTCGGATCTCGTGGCTCATGTTGGCCAGGAAGGCGCTCTTGAGCCGGGCCAGTTCCTCGGCCGCTCGTTCAGCCAGGCGGGCCTCCCGGTAGAGCCGCGCGTTGTCCACTGCCAGAGCCGCGCGGTGGGCCAGCTCCTCCGCGAAGTGCACGTCCGCTTCCGTAAACGGCACGTCCGTCTCGGCGCGGACGAACGACATTGCCCCGTGGATCGCGCCGTGCGCCCGGAGCGGCACGATGATCAGGGACCTGAGTCCGATCCGGCGCGCCGCTTCCAGTTGCGCTTTGTCCTGAATCCCGCTCTCCAACCGCTCATCTGTGAGGTGGGGGTAAAACTCGGTCTCTCCGGTCCGGATCACCTTCGGCGTTCCGAACGCCGCGTCCTTATCTGTCCCGTACTGCTGCTGGTACGTCTCGACCCAGCGCGCCCTGTCGGAGTCCCGGTGCGCGGCTGCAATCTGTTTGATTGCTCCATCGGCGTCGGTCAGGCTGACCGTACACCAGTCGGCCAGCTCCGGCACGATCAGGTGGACCACCGCCCGGAGCGTCCTCTCGTAGTCCAGGCTGGAGGCCAATTCCGTCCCCGCACGGGCCAGAAAGGACGCTCGGTGCTCGGCAGTCTCGGCCGCCTGCCGCGCCGCTTGCTCCTTCGCCAGCAGTTCGGCCCGCTCCTGGTGGGCTCGCCGCCGCGCCGCGTCGTCCCGGTGCAGGACGAACGCGAGCCAGCAGAAGACCAGCGACTCGACCAAGAACATGAATACCTGAACGCGGCTCTCAGCGTCCAGGATGGTCGTGCGCTCCGGCTCGAAGAAAAAGTAGGCGGTGACGGCTGTGGACGCCACCGTCGCCAGAAGCCCGGGGCCCACCCCCCCGAACCACGCGGATAGGAGCACCGCCAGCGGGAAGAACAGGAACGGCGAGCCGGGTCCCGTGTAGGTCTCCAGCACGAGCTTGAGCAGGAACGACAGCATCGTCAGCCCCGCCGCCAGCAGATAGCCGTGCGCCGTTCCCCACCCGCTCAGACCGGATCGAAGCGGCCCTCGCCTGCGCTCATCCCGATACGGTTCGTCTGTGCCTGCCCGCTCCAATGCTGCTTGTTCACCCATAAGCAGGTTACAGTGCCCTATAAAATCCCGCTAAGGACCCACATCCGTTCCGCATCCGGGTTCTGCACGGGCGGACCTCGGCAGGCCCTGGCACGCCGCCTGGTCAGGCCCCGGTATGCTGCGACTCACTGGGAAGGTAGGCTTTCCCGACCGCCCCGGCAAGCACGAAATGGGTGGCCCGCGGACCAGCGAACATCGCATGGCAGGCCGGCCTCATGCCGGAATGCCCCGCTTCGCTCAACCGTTCGGCACGGGCGCCGCATTGGCCTGGATTTGCTCCCGGACCGGCATGGTGACCTCCTCTGCCGTAAAGAGCAGCCGGTTGTCGTAAACCCACTCGACCCGCTCCGCAATCGCCTCGATCCACTCGGTGCGGAAACCGCCCCAGGCCCACGGCCCCCCTGCGCCCATCTCACGCAGGATGTCGCCCTGCGTAATCGTTCGCCTCAGCAGAACTGCTATAGCGTCACCGATTTCAAAATGAAGATCCCAGACGATGCGTGATTCATCATCCGCATAGTCGAAGACGACCACCTCCCCCTTCTCGTACATCTCCTTGTCTTCCATGACTTTCCTCTTGTGCTCGGTCAACGGAGCAATCAGGGTAAGGCAAGGAGAACACACATTCTACAAGAGATGCCAATATGAAGAAACGTTAAACAATATCTTTACAGTCCCAGGGTTGACACCCACCCACCTGCATACCGGTGCACCTGGGCCGAAACGTCGTTCGCACCTCCTTTCTCACTCCTCCATACAAGCGGATGCCCTGCAAAAAAACATCCTGTCATTCCCGCCGGTTTCACATGCGTTCCGTGTGCCCCGATCCCCCCGGTTCAGTCGTCCGGGGTGCATCGGACGGCCGACCACGAGAAGCAGCCTTGATCTCGCGGCTTATGCAGACCAAGCGCGGCTATATTCGGCACATCGCGGTGCAGTTTTTAGTGCACCCGGCAACCTGCGTTCAACGTTCAAGTTACAACCCCGCAGTAGTCGTTGAAGGAAGGTCTGGTGTGCTCGTACTGTCACACTTTCCTCGTTCATAGCACACAGAGTCGGTGGCTCGCCGCCTGGTGCTGTGTGCCTGGTCGGGGGCAAACCTGAGCCAAACCCTCAGCACTGCTGCGACACAAAGACTATGTCCGGTTGTGAAAGATCTATAGTTTCCAAGCAGTGCCGATGACTCCGGTAACGTGCATGCGGATCCGCCCGCCAGGCACGCACCGGGGCGACGTGTTGAGCAACAGCCTATAACGCATTCGCTCATGACCAAACGTGCATACCTGGCCTTCCTGGCTGCGTTCTCCCTGGCCGTGCTGTCGGCTTCTCCGGCCGCGGCTCAATACTTCGGACGCAATAAGGTCCAGTACGACAAGTTCCAGTTCAAGGTGCTCGCTACGGAGCACTTCGATATCTATTACTACCCTGTTGAAGAACAGGCCGTACAGGACGTCGCGCGGATGGCCGAGCGCTGGTACGAACGGCACTCGCGGACCTTCCTCCGTGAGTTCAAGGAAAAGAAGCCGGTCATCATCTATGCCAACGACGCCGACTTCCAACAGACGAACGCGATCGGCGGCTTTATCGGTGAGGGGACAGGCGGCGTTACCGAAGCGCTGAAACAACGTGTCGTCATGCCGCTTACGGGCTCGTACAAAGACACGGACCACGTGCTCGGCCACGAATTAACGCACTCCTTCCAGTACGACATCGCCTTCGCAGACGGCGATAGCACCCGGTTCAACATCGGACTGCTGCCCCTGTGGATGGTGGAAGGCATGGCGGAGTACCTGTCGGTCGGACGGGTCGACTCGCACACGGCCATGTGGCTGCGCGACGCTGCACTCCGCGACGACCTCCCCTCCATCGACCAGCTCACGCACGACACGCGATACTTCCCATACCGCTACGGACAGGCCTACATGGCCTACATCGGCGGAAAGTATGGCGACGGCGCCGTCGCCAGCCTCTACAAACTGGCCGGAATCGCCGGTGTAGACTCGGCCATGGTGTACGCCCTCGGCATTACGCCTGACTCTCTGTCGAAGGAATGGCGGGATGAGGTCAAAGCAACCTATCTCCCGCTCCTGGAGGGACGCACGCCGGCGGACAGTGCCGGACGCCTGGTGCTGGCCAGCAATATCGATGCGGGCAACATGAATGTGGCGCCTGCCATCAGTCCCGACGGCAAGTACATCGCATTCATCTCGGAACGGGACCTGCTCGACATCAACCTCTTCATTGCCGACGCGGAGACCGGCAAGATCGTCGAGAAGCTTATCAAGCTCAATTCGGACAGCCATTTCGACGCCCTGCGCTTCATCAGCTCGTCCGGCTCGTGGTCGCCCGATGGGCGGAAACTCGCGTTCGTCACCTTCTCCCAGGGCGACAATGAAATCGCCGTCTATAACGTCGACAAGAGCGGCGTCGAGCGGCACATCGCGGTGAAAGGAATTGGCGCCATCTCCAACCCGGCGTGGTCGCCAGACGGAAAGACGATTGCGTTCTCGGGAATTGAGGGTGGCATCAGCGACCTCTACCTTCTCGACGTGGAAAGCCAGACCGTGCGCCAGCTCACGCGCGACCGCTACTCCGACTTCGAACCCACCTGGTCGCCGGATGGAAAGACCCTCGCCTTCATGACGGATGAGGGCCCCGGCGGCACAGATTTCAAGACGCTCGACTACGGCGAGCCGCGCCTGGCGATCATCGACGTTGCCTCGCAGGAAAAGCAGGTTTATGCGCCCTTCGGTGACAGGGTGCTCTATCATAACCCGCAGTTCTCGCCAGACGGGCGCAGCCTGTTCTTCATCTCAGATCAGGACGGGTTTAAGGACGTGTACCGGCTGTCGCTGGATGACGGCCAGACCTACCGCATTACGAACATCACCACAGGCGTCAGCGGCATCACGAACGTATCCCCGGCCATGACGGTGGCGGCCCAGAGCGGACGCATGGTGTTTTCCGTTTACTCGGATAATGGGTATAACGTGTTCTCGCTCGAACCGTCCCAGACGTCCGGTACCCCCGTGACCCCGCTCGGAGAAGGGATCGCTTCAGCATCCATTCTCCCCCCCCTCCGTGCAGTGAACGCTGGTCTCGTGGGCGATTATCTGAATGATCCGCTCACCGGGTTGCCATCGGAAGACGAGACCTTCGCTACGCGCGACTATAAGTCCAGACTGCACCTCGATTACGTGGCGCCGCCCACGGTGGGCGCCTCGTTCGGCGGTCCCTTCGGAAGCAGGCTCGGTGGTGGGATCGCGTTCTTTTTCAGCGACATGCTCGGCAACCAGAACCTCGCACTGGTAGCACAGGCCAACGGAACGTTCAAGGACGTCGGCGGACAGGCGGCCTATGTGAACCAGGGCCACCGGTTCAACTACGGCGGGAGCGTCGGGCACATCCCCATCCTCTACCCGCTCGCCTACCAGGGATACGAGTGTGTCGCCCAGACCGAACCTGATGGATCCTGCGCCAGCGGATATATGCCGGTGGTGTACCAGTTCAACTACAGGATCTTCGTCGACCAGGTAAGCGCACTGGCTGCTTATCCCTTCTCCACCACCCGACGGCTGGAGGCCAACGCCGGCTTCATTCGGTATGGATTCAATTATGAGCTGGAGAAGTATTACTTCTCGTACTACGGTACGGGCCGCCAGAAGGTCAAGGCTGAGGACCTCGCCGACGGCGACCCGCTGAAAGCGTACCTGACCGAGCCCCCGTCCGAGTATTTCTTCCAGGGTGCGCTGGCGTACGTGGTGGACTATTCTCAGATGGGCTTCACGTCACCTATCAGCGGCGGGCGCTACCGGTTTCAGATAGCCCCGATGATCGGCTCCAACTCGTTCGTCTCCATCACTGCAGACTACCGGCGCTACCTGTATCTGAAGCCGTTCACGCTGGCGGTCAGGGCACTGCATATAGGGAACTACGGAGCGAATGAAACACGAAATAATTTCTTCTGGCAAGAATACCTCGGCTACCCGTATTACCAGGGGTTCGTCCGCGGATACAGTCTCTACAACTTCGATGCCTCCGAATGTTCGGCCGAAGCACCCGTCATAGGCAGAGATCCCCAGCAGGTGAGCTCCTGTGTCGAGTCGGACCGGCTTGCCGGCAGCCGTATCGCAATGGGCAGCGCCGAACTTCGGATTCCATTGCTCGGATACAAAGGGATTTCACTCCTCCACTTCCCTTACCTCCCCACGGAGCTGACGCTCTTTACGGACGCGGGCGTAGCCTGGACGGCACGTGACCTGCCCGTACTTGACTTCTCGAGTAAGTCGGGCAGGCGAAGCCCGGTCGTGAGCAGCGGAATCTCTACGCGCGTGAACATTCTCGGCGCCATCGTTCTCGAGGTGTACTACGCCTATCCATTCCAGCGTCCGGAACACGGGCCGCATTTCGGTTGGCTGCTGATGCCGGGGTGGTGAATTGAAATTGAGGTGTTCCGCGGTGGAAAAGGTGATGTCATTCTAGCATTCGCGCTTCCATCTTTGAATGAGGGCTCTTTATTGCCTTCCTTCAATCAATGCCCCGCAGTCCTGCGCCATGCCCTTCAGGATCTACGCCAGCCCCCACCTCCGCCTGATGGTCGTAACCTTTCATGGGACGGTTACGGCCCAGGAAATCTCCACCGCCTTTCAAAATGTGCCTGATACCGAGGGATGGGAGCCCGGCTTTGACACGTTCTGGGACTGCAGAAAGATCGACAAGCTGGAATTCGAACCGAGCTGCCTGGCCCCGGTAACCGAGGTGGGTAAGGCGGCGACACGTAAATACGGACCCGGCCGGGGCGCTATCGTCACCCCGCGCGAGCTGGACCGCGATATTGCACAACTGCTCCTCATCCGAATGCAAGACGGCCTACGGGAACGCCGGCTTTTCTCCGACCTGGACGCAGCCGCAACCTGGCTCGGGCTGGACCCCGGTGCTATTGCTCCTCCTTCCTGAGATCGTCCTCGCGCTGCCGCAGTTCCTCTTCCATTGCACCTATGGCGGCCTCCAACTGCCTCCTCATGCGGTCGACCGCCTCGCCCGCGGCCGGGTCCAGGGCGGGCACGAGACGTTCGCGATAGTAGTTGACCGTCTCCTGAAGGTTGGAGGCTGAGATGGAGTGAAGGTTCAGGGGAATGTATGGATTGGAGTCCACGCTGGCACAGACATGGTTGCGAATATGAAGGCACGCCGAATATCCGCTACTAATGCCTGTTTAGCAAGGTCAAATAGACGTACCCCAGGGAAATGTGTGCATGAAAGGTGCGCGAGTAAGCTGTGGCAGCTCGCCTGAGCTGTTTAGTTATCGTGAGAAACGCCGATGCTTAGGTTGATCTTGAGCCCCTAGCCTCACGTCCCCCTGGAAGATGAAAACGCTCGTATTTGCAGCCAGCCACATTCAGCGCCGCGCCATCGTCAACGCGCTCCTCGCACTCGGCCATACCGATATAATCGAGGTACAGGATGAGGACGACGCCCGTGGGCACATCGCAGCGCCTCCGGAAGGCGTGGCTGAAGTCGACCTCGTCATCGTGTCGTGGGAAACGACAGATTTTTCGAAGCTGCACCTGGTTCCCTGGATCCGGCAGGAGTCGCGGCGGCCCAGGCTCCCCGCCATCGTGGTCAGCGACAGATCTTCACCGGACGACGTCATCCTCGCACTCCGATGGGGTGCCGACAGCTACATCGCGCGGCCCTTCGATACGGGGCTGCTGGAGCGGAAAATCGATTCAGTCCTTCACATTCCTGAACCGGATTCGACGCAGCTGCCTGCTTCGCCGCCGGACGACTCGGCACTCACGGATCCGGACATTTTTTCCAGGGGAGCCGTCGGAAAGCCCCGGGTGCTCGTAGTTGACGACCACCAACCCGCCCTGACACTGATCTCGCTCTGCCTGAGACAGGACTACGAGGTCGTAGCCGTCTCGACGCTGCGGGACGGCATCGCCGAGGCGGCCTCCGGTTCGTTCGACGTGGCGATCATCGATATCAATTTAAATGGGGAATCCGGAACCGACCTGCTGGATGTCATGCTGATGCTGCCTGAATACCGAACCGTGCCGAAGATAGCCTGTACGGCCTTCGCCATGCAGGGCGATCGGGAACGGCTGCTCGCGCTCGGCTTCGATGGCTACGTGAGCAAACCGTTTCGGAAGACCCAGCTACTCGAAGCGCTGCAGCACGTGCGGAGGCCGACGACGAGCGTAACGCCTGTACCTGCCGTGACCTACGTGGGCCATGCAAAGTCGAACGAGCGGTGATCCGTCAGCCCTCAGCTACCAGCCGCGCCTCCAGCACGGTGACCGCCTGGCCGGAGAGCTTTACGCGGCTTCCATCCAGTTCGACCCGCACCGTTCCGCCTCGGTCCGAAGCCTGATAGCCGACGAGCTGTTTCTTGCGCAGCCGCTTCTGCCAGTACGGCCCGAGGCAGCAGTGGGCCGAGCCGGTGACGGGGTCTTCCGAAATGCCTACCCTCGGCCCGAAAAAACGAGAAACGAAATCCACCCCCTTCATCTTGGAGCGAGCTGTGACGATGACGCCCCGGCACTCCAGTGTTGCGAGCAGGTTCAAGTCGGGCTCCAGGCTACGCACGACGGCTTCGGAATCCACGTCGACGATGTAGTCGAAGCGATTCTTGCCGCAGTAGACCGGGACCGCTCCCAGCGCCTGCACGAGCGCGGGGGGCAGGGCCGCCTTCTCCGGAGGCGCTGCAGGGAAATCCAGTATGATCCATTTGCGAGACTTTCGGGCTGTCAACAGCCCGCTACGGGTATGAAAACGCGCCTCGCTCTTCGGCTTCAGCACCCGCGTCGACCAGAGGACGTGTGCGCTCGCCAGGGTGGCGTGGCCGCACAAGTCGACTTCCACGGCGGGCGTGAACCAGCGGAGGTCGAAATCGTGGTCGGGTCGGGGCACGAGAAACGCGGTTTCCGAAAGGTTCATCTCCCGCGCTACCGCCTGCAACCACGTCTCCTCCCGCCATCCCGGCAGGATGCAAACGGCAGCAGGATTGCCGGCAAAAGGGCTGTCTGTAAAAGCGTCGACCTGGATGATCTGGATCGGCATACGAGTGCGATAGGTAATGGACCGAAGCACGGCAGTACCGGATCCTGTTGAAGACGGACCGCGGTAGGTGTAATTTACGCAGTAAAACCTCAAGCGTGCCGGTAATGCCACGGATGTACGGTCTCTTCCGCCCCCTGCTCTTTAGAATGGATGCCGAACGGGCGCACAAGCTCGGTTCCAGTGTTGCGCGGTTGGCCCAGAGAACCAGCCCGTTTCTGGTCGATCCCATATTCCGCTTCGAGCACGAGTCGCTCCGGCAACGAATCTGGGATATGGATTTCCCGAATCCCATCGGCCTGGCGGCTGGATTCGACAAGAACGCGAAGCTGGTTTCTTTCTGGACACGCCTCGGATTTGGTTTCGTAGAGGTCGGGTCGGTTACCGGCCGGCCCTCGCGCGGCAACCCGCGTCCACGCGCCTTCCGCCTCGCACAGGATGCCGCCCTCATCAACCGCATGGGCCTGAACAATCAGGGAGCGGACAGGATCTCACGACGTCTGAAACGAACCAGGTATAGGGGCGGGCGGCCACTGGGCATCAGCCTGGCCAAAACGCATGACCCGGAAATTATCGGACAAGCCGGGATAGACGACTTCCGCCACAGCTTCCGGCTGCTCGCACCCCTCGCCGGTTACATTGCGCTCAACATCTCTTGCCCGAATACGAAAGAGGGCCGCACGTTTGAGGAACCTGATCTCTTCCACTTGCTGCTCTCGGCTATTTTCGAGGAACGAAAGGCTCTTGGCTTGCTGGTGCCGGTACTGGTTAAACTGTCGCCGCCCTACTCCGACCGCGTAAAGTTCGACAGCCGCGTGGAGGAAATCGTCTCCATCTCTCTGGCCAATGGAGTAAGCGGCTTCATCGCCACGAACACGGCAAGCGACCGGGATGACCTGACCACCCCGGCGGGCCGGCTGGACCGGATCGGAAACGGCGGCTTGAGCGGAGTGCCGATCGAGAAGCGCGCGACAAGCATGGTGCGATACCTGCACCGCCTCACAAGCGGCAGTGTGCCGATCATCGGCGTAGGCGGTGTCCATTCGCCTGAAACGGCCTATGCTAAAATCCGGGCTGGCGCTTCGCTGGTACAGGTATTTACGGGGCTGGTGTACGAGGGGCCGGGCCTTGTGAAGACCATCAAGCAGGGCCTGGTCAAGCTTCTGGAGAAGGACGGCTTTTCCAATGTGCGAGAGGCCGTCGGCATCGACGCCTGACAGGTAATTTGTAATTATTGATGAGCAATGTGTAATTAGTAATGAGAGGCGGGCAAGCTGCTTTGCATAAAGGTTTTCAATTACTCATTACCAATTACTAATTATTAATTATCAACTGCACGCCATGCCCGCCATCGTTCCATTCGATACGATGCCCCAGCTGTTCGCAAACCTCGCGACGTACTTTTCGGGGCAGCAACGGACGGCGCTGCGGTACAAGGATCGGAATACCAAGCTGTGGGTGGACATCCCGTGGGAGGAGTTCCGGGACCGGGTGCATGCGATGGCGGGCTTCCTGCACGAGAGCGGCGTCCGCCCTGGCGACCGCGTGGCCATCTTGTCCGAGAACCGTCCGGAATGGGCCGTCACCGACATGGCAACCCAGATCCTGGGGGGAGTGAATGTCTCCCTGTACACCTCGCTCCCACCTGCACA
>DASSAV010000008.1:0-2232 GCA_035699265.1 Rhodothermales bacterium | reverse complement strand
GGATGGCGGTCGGCACTGCAGGTCGTGACGGGCATCACGTCTATTGCCCTGCTCGCACTCAGGATTTTTTACGTCTTTTGATTTGAACGGATAGCATGCTGCGAGAATTAAGAAAGCTGGCGTCTTTGTTGGGGCGGCGGGAAGTGTACCGGTTCGTCGGGCTGCTCGGCTTGATGTTCGTGGCCTCCCTTCTCGAGATCGTCGGAATCAGTGCCGTTCCGGCGTTCATCGCGACCCTTGCCGTTCCTGAGAAGGTGATGGACTACGCCTTTCTCCGGCCGATTCTGGAATGGCTGAGCATCGACACGGGCCGCGATCTCGTCCTGTGGGGCTCGCTGGCGCTGGTCCTGGTATTCTTGCTGAAGACCGCCTTCATATCCTTCGTGTACTGGGTGCAGGTGCGTATGGCGGAGTCGTACCAGGTGCGGCTCGCCGACCGGTTGTTTGCCTGCTACATGAAAGCGCCCTATGCCTTTCACCTCACGCGCAACACCGCCGAGCTCCTGCGCAACGTGAATAATGAGACCACCCTCGTCGTCACCGGCATCATTTATCCGCTTATGGCAGCCATCATGTCCACCATGATGACCCTGTTGATCGTGGGACTTCTCGTGATCACGACTCCCCTTTATGCCGTAGCGGGCATCGGCGTCGTTGCCCTGGGGAGCTGGGCGATCACGCGAGCTAGCAAAACCAGGCTGCACAAGAGCGGGGTCGCTGCCCAGCGGGAGCGGCGGGCGAGCGTGCAGGCCATCAACCAGGGGCTCGGCGGGGTGTTGGAGGCCAGGCTGCTCGGCGTCGAGAATTATTTCATCTCGGTCTACCAGCGGAGCAACGCACGTTTTCGGAGGGCACGGCGCACGAGCCAGCTCATTGCGAAGACGACCTCGCCTATGTTGGAGTTCACGGCCGTGGCGGGCATGCTGCTCGTCGTGGTCGCGATAAGCCTCCGCAGTTCGGACATCAAGAACCTGATCCCGGCCGTGGCCTTGTTCGGGGCGGCGATCATCCGGCTGAAAGGCAGCACGAACGCGGGCATGACCGGGTTCACGAACCTGCGCTACAATATCGTCGCCATCGACCCCATCTACCGGGATATCAAGCTATTGGAGGAGCCGAAGCGCAAGGCGCGGAAGGAAGAGGGGGAACGCTCGCGGAAGAAGCTGCGGCTTTCCGAGCGCATTTCGGTCGACGCTGTAACGTACGCCTATTCCGACTCACCCACGCCGGTGCTCCGGGACGTCAGTCTAACAATCGAGCGGGGATCGTCCGTCGCGTTCGTGGGATCGACCGGCTCCGGGAAGACGACCCTGATCAACGTCCTCCTCGGACTGTTGGAGCCGCAGGAAGGGCGCATCCTTGTTGACGGCGCAGACATCCGCATGGACCTCCCCAAATGGCATGCGAACGTAGGGTACATCCCGCAGACGATTTACCTCCTGGATGACACGATTCGGCGGAACATCGCCTTCGGCATCGCCGACGCCGACATCGACGACGAGCGGCTCCTGTCCGCCATACAGGCTGCACAACTGGAGGAGTTTGTTGACGGCCTGGAGCACGGCCTGGAAGCCGTAATCGGCGAACGGGGCGTGCGGATCTCGGGCGGACAGCGGCAGCGCATAGGCCTTGCACGAGCGCTTTATCACGACCCCGAGGTTCTGATCATGGACGAGGCGACGTCGGCGCTCGACAACCGCACGGAGCATCTCGTGATGCAGGCCCTGGACCGCCTCCGGTCCGAGCGCACGATCATCATGATCGCCCACCGCCTGAGCACCGTCCGCAATTGCGACCGTATCTATTTCATGAAAGACGGACAGATCGAGGCTTCGGGCACGTACGACGAGCTGAATTACGCCCACGAAGACTTTCGGGTGATGGCGGAGGTTGCGTAGAAGCAGGCGTCGGGGTAAGATTTCCCACGCAAGCTCCCACTTTACAATTTCATATTGCGGCTGATACACCACGGGGTGTTTCCCGTGTGTGCTCGTCGTCCGACATCAAAACCAAGTGTCCCCAATAGCGCCTCCAGCCACTCCAACGGATAGCGCTCCCGGAAATCGAGAGATCATGCCAGAAGCAGCCGAATTTGCCCTAGAACAACGGTCGACTGGGAAGGGACAGGAGGGTATCGCCGGGCTGTTCGATACCGTCGTACGAGGCGGCTATTGCATCGGGTGCGGAGCCTGTGCTGCAGCCAGTCAGTCGCCCGTTACGATACGGCTCGAC
>DASSAV010000007.1:0-3361 GCA_035699265.1 Rhodothermales bacterium | reverse complement strand
GCCCACGCCCAGCCCCGAACGGACCCCGGCCGGTTCCTCGACTGGGTCGGGCAGGACACCCGGTCCTTGCTCGGCGACTTCGACCTGAAACACGGCCTCTACGTTGCGAGCGGCGTCGCCCTCCTGTTCCCCATTTCCCTGCTCGACCAGGCCGTCAACCCCGCGATACAGGAACGGTACCACGGCGCATTCGCCACCTACATCGACGTTGCCAACGAGCTCGGCGGCCCCAGAGTGAACCTGCCCATCGCCGCCGTCTTCGCCGCCTCGCTCGCCATCCACGACCGGAAGCTTCAGGACGCCGCCTTCACCTCGCTGGAATCCTTTCTCTTCGCCGGCATGGTGTCCTACGCGCTCAAATACCCCATCGGCCGCGCCCGCCCCGAGGAAGGCATGGGGCCGCGCCACTTCGCCCCCTTCTCCGGCCATACCTCGATGCCCTCCGGCCACACCGTCGCCGCTTTTGCCATCGTCACGCCCTGGGTCGTCTACTACCCCCACCCGGTCACGTTCGGGCTCTACGTTCTCAGCACAGGAACCGCATTGGCCCGCATGGAACGCGACAAGCACTGGATCAGCGACGTCGCCGCCGGCGCCGCCATCGGCACCGCGACTGGCTACTGGCTAGCTACCCGCCATCGGCGCCTGCAACACGCCCTGACCCTCACCCCCACCGCCGGCCCAAACGCGCTCGGCCTGACCCTCACCGCCCGCTTCTAAATCGCCAACTCCCATCCAACCCCCTGGCCCTCCCACACCCCCCAAACGCCCATACCCCAACACCCCCACACACTCGTACTTTCCCTCGTCCTCTCCTCCTTTCGTCCTCTCCTCCTTTCCTCCTGCTCTCCTTCACTCATTCCCTCTTTCTCTCACCCTCTCTTTCTCTCTTTCCCCCTCTCACGAAATCACTCCCCCGCGTCCCACGTCAGGATGTCCTCTTCGGTCTTCTCTGCCTTCTCCCACTCCGCCGCGTCTGGAAGTCCGTCCTTCTTCTCCGTGATGTTGTACCCCAGCTGCTGCCACTGCTCTGCCAGGTAGGCGTTCCACTGCGTGTAGTGCGCCCACTTCTCCGGAAGCTCGTCGTCCGCGTAGATCGCCTCCGTCGGACACGTCGGCACGCACGCATTGCAGTCGATGCACTCGTCCGGATGGATGGCCAGGAAGTTCGGCCCTTCGTAAAAGCAGTCGACCGGGCAGACCTCGACGCAGTCCGTATACTTGCAGTTAATGCAGGGCTCCGCTACGACGTACGGCATAATAAACGTATAATGGTGGCTGAGTAAATTGACACGTGCGCAGCCAATCTATTAGCATCCACGGGCGAACGCAAGTCACGACGCGCCTCGAAACAAACGTACTTTCGTGAAATGCGTGCGCGGATTCCGGCCGCAAGCGCTTCCTATTTCACGACTTCGGGAACGGCCTTCGCCCGGCGGCATCTCACGCCGTGCAGGACCGGCATCCTTTGTAACCACACACCTGCCCTGATGAATCGAGAACTTCGCACCATCGCCCTCATCGCCCACGACGGCAAGAAGGCGGACATGGTCGCCTTCGCCATCGACAACCGCGAGCTCCTCAGCCGCTTCGAGATGATCGCTACCGGAACCACCGGCAAAATGATCGAGGAAAAGACGGGCCTCCCCGTCACCCGTTACCTCTCCGGTCCCATGGGCGGCGACGCCCAGATCGCGGCCCGCGTGGTCACCGGCGACATCCACGCGGTCTTCTTCTTCGTCGATCCGCTCGACAAGCACCCGCACGACCCCGACATCCAGACGCTCATGCGCGCCTGTAACGTGCATAACGTCCCCCTCGCCACCAACACCGCCACCGCCGCCTACATCCTCAGCGCCCGCCACCTGGAAGACCGTGACCGCCGCCCGGACATGATCCTCCGATATTAAGAATGCCCGAGAAACCCTCGGCTCTGTAGCCGCAGGTCTTTAGCCTGCGCATTCAAGGCTTCCTTATCACCAGTTCTGTTAGGGACGCTTACCCGCACCGCGAAGCCTCAGCCGCAGCGTAGGAGGCTGTGGGGGTGGGAGCGTGCGAACCGAGGAGCCTACGGCCGGGCGAACGCGCGCATGGGAGATCGAATCCCCAGCCGCCGCGTATAAGCCCCCACACGCATACTCCTCAACCTTCAACCTTCTAACCTTCAACTTTCAACTCCCCCGAAAAATGCCCGGCTTCGACGCCAACGCCCAGGAACGCCTCGCCCGCGAGCTGAAGGCTGAAGCCGCCCGCCTCGGCTTCGACGCTTGCGGCATCTCCGAGGCTGCGCCGCTGGACGAAGAAGCCCGCCTCCTCGAAACCTGGCTCAACCAGGGCCGCCACGCCACCATGGGCTGGATGGCCAACCACTTCGACAAGCGCACAGACCCCCGCAAGCTGGTCGATGGCGCCCGCTCCGTCGTCTCCGTCCTCCACAACTACTACGTCCCCGCCCGCCACGCCGAAGGACCGCACGTCGGCAAGATCAGCCGCTATGCCTGGGGCGACGACTACCACGAGGTCATGAAGGAGAAGCTCTTCCAGCTTTACAACTGGCTGGACGAGCGGGTAGGGGGGATCTCGGGGCGGGCGTTCGTGGACTCCGCCCCGGTAATGGACAAAGCGTGGGCCCGCCGCAGCGGCCTCGGCTGGCAGGGCAAGAACGCCAACCTCATCAACCGCTCGCTCGGCTCCTTCTTCTTCATCGGCGAACTCATCGTCGACGTGCCGCTCCCCGGCGACGGTCCGGTGCCCGACCACTGCGGCTCATGCACCCGCTGCATAGACGCCTGCCCCACCGACGCCATCTACCAGCCCTACGCCGTCGACGCCAGCCGCTGCATCTCCTATCTCACCATCGAGCACCGGGGCGACGACGTCCCCGTCGACCTGCAGCCCGGCATCGGCAACTGGATCTTCGGCTGCGACGTCTGCCAGGACGTATGCCCCTGGAACAAGTTCAAGCGCCCCACCGCCGAACCCCGCTACCACCCCCGCCCCGGCGTCACGGACACGGAGCTAAGCGAGTGGATCGAACTGGACCTCGAAGACTTCCGCCGCCGCTTCCGCCACAGCCCGGTAAAACGCGCCAAATTCGAAGGCTTCCTCCGCAACACCCGCACCGCCCTCCAAAACGCCACCGCCGAACAGCACCCCCACGCGCCCACATCCTCAAACTCCCATTAACCCACATCCTAATAACCAGAAACCCCCACCTTCTGAGTTATTGTCAAATGTTGTGTATGGGAGAGTCAGGCGGCGATCCTGTCCGGGTGTATCCCGTCGACGTATTTCGTTCCGGCAAGCACCTCGATCAGGTGCGTCGATCCGTTTAGCTTGCGCCAGTGCTTCTCGGCCGATA
>DASSAV010000006.1:0-6190 GCA_035699265.1 Rhodothermales bacterium | reverse complement strand
GCCGTGGATCCCTGAAAAAGCGATGTAACGGCCATCCGGCGACCATGCTGGGTTTTGCATGGCGCCGACGCCCTGGACGCGGATGCTGCGGTCTACGTCGCGGGTGTTCACGTCGAGAATCTCGATCCGGTTGTCTCCCTCCGCGAATACCACGTACGCAAAGCGCCTCCCGTCGGGCGACCACGTGCCGGCCGAGTTGATGAAGCGAATCGCGTCGAAGTGCGGATCGGTACCCCGGCTCGTGAGACTCCTGATGACCTCGCCCGTCCGCGCGTCGGCCAGGTAGAGCCCGATCTCGAACAGGCTGCGGGAAGAGAGAAAGGCAACGTAGCGCCCATCGGGGCTGAGCGCGGGGGCAATATTCATGTCGCCCGCATCGATGCTCTTTGCGAGCACGAGGCGGCCCGCGTTCTCTGGGAGCGTGCGCCCCTGCATGAGCGGGGTATAGTAATCGCGGGTTTCACGGGCCCACAGGGCTGACAGGGAATCGGCGCTGAGGCCAGTTACTTCCGCAATGGCGGAATCCAACCCGATGGCGGCCGTCCGTTTGAAGAGCTCGGCGACGGCGCGGTCCCCCCCGTAGTGGCCTGCGATGAACGACATGTAAGCCTCGCCGTAGCGATAGGGGAAGAAGCGCGTGTCGGTTGAGAGCTGTTCGATGGTGGGCAGCTCCTCCTGAAGCACGGCGTCGCGCATCCACATGGCTGTGTGCGGATCGTAGTGGCCGATGGAGAGGTACTCGGCCATGCCCTCGACCAGCCAGAGCGGCGCACGGGAAAGTGCTTCCAGGCCCCCGCCCAGCGCACTCTGCGCGTAGTCGTACTGGAAGGTATGCACGAGTTCGTGCCCGAGGACGTGGTCGTTCTCGGCGTATACACCGGTGAGCGGCATGATGACGCGGTCCATCAAGCCTTCCGTCACACCCCCGGTGCCCTGGCCGATCTGGCCCTCGATGACGTTCGTCTGCTGGAAGTCGGCGTCGTTGGCGTAGAAAATGAGCGGCTTGTTGTCGTAGCTGTGCACGAAGGTAGCGGAGTGCTTGTCGTACCAGCGCTCCGCCATGCGCGCCTCATCCTTTACGGCCTGCTCCTCTTCGGGATAAAAGTAGATGTTGTAATGGTTCGTCTTGATGGTTTGAAAGTTGAAGTCTTCGTATTGAACCTTGTTACGCCCGAAGTACTGTGCGTTTGCGTCGGGGACCAGGGCCAGGGTTGTTGCAACGAGTATTCCCAGCCACAGGGCGATCCGCAATCTATGCATGGTCTTCATTCCATTAACCTCCAGCAACTTCTATTGAAACCACACTCGCATTCTCGAAGGCCGGTGAGGAGACGCGTACGGATCGGCCCCACTGCTGAGGGTACAGGCGTGTAGTCTCGTAATAATTCTCGTCCCTGCGTGTCACACAGCACAAGAGACACTGCGGTACGTTCCACCGTTCCCTTCAGCGCTCCCGAGGCTTGCAACGACCCGGTTAACGGGTGTAACGATCCTGGTATGGGGGCTGAGGGGCGAGCGGGTACAGGCCTGGAGAGGGAGGGCGTGGAGATGGGTCAGACGCGCTCGACGGCTACTGCCGTACCACCGCCGGTGCCGTGGCAGATGGCGGCGAGTCCGGTCTGCTTGTCGTGTTGCTTGAGGGCATGCACCAGGGTGGTCACCACGCGGGCGCCTGAGGCGCCGATGGGGTGGCCTAGCGCGATGGCACCGCCGTGGACGTTCAGCTTCTCATACGGAACGCACAGGTTCCGGTTGAGGAGGATGCTGTTGATGGCGAACGCCTCGTTGTTCTCTACGAGATCGAAGTCGCCGATCTCCATGTCGACCCGGTCGAGGAGGCGCTGAACGGCCGGGATAGTCGCCTCGGGGAACCGCCACGACGGCCCGGCGGCCCAGCCATTTCCGACGAGGCGGGCCAGCGGCTTGAGGCCGTGCCGCTTCACGGCATCCTCACCGGCGATCAGCACGGCGCAGGCCCCGTCGCTGATCTGGCTGCTGTTGCCCGCCGTCATCACACCCTCCTTCTCGAAGGCCGGGCGCAGGCCGCTCAGGGTTTCGACCGTCGTATCCGGGCGAATACCCTCGTCGACAGTAACTTCCGTCATCTTGCCTTTAACGGTGACCGGGTACGGAACGATCTCGTCCCTGAACCACCCGTTGCGCGTGGCCTCGTCCGCTCGTTTGTGCGATGTAGCGGAAATATGGTCCAGCTCTTCACGGGTGACGCCGTGCTCGCGGGCGACGCGCTCGGCCTGGATGCCCATGGGCTCGCCGCTCAAGGGGTCGGTGAGGCCGTCGAGCAGCATGAGGTCGGTGAGCTGTTCCGGGGCGCCGAGCAGAAACTTGTAGCCCCAGCGGGCACGCGCAGAGAGGAAGAAGCCCGTATTGGACATACACTCCGTCCCCCCTGCCAGGATCAGGCCGGCATCGCCTGCCTTAATCATGGCGGCGGCCTGGATGATGCTCATCATGCCGGAGGAGCACACCATGTCCACGGCGGCCCCGTCGATCTCTTCCGGGATGCCGGCCTTGATGGCGGCCTGGCGGGGGATGAGCTGGCCGTGCCCGGCGCGAAGCACGTTTCCGAAGAGATAGAGGTCGAGGTCGCCGCCCTTTACCGAGGCCCGCTCCAGGGCGGCTTTCATGGTGTGCGCTGCCAGATCGGAGGGCGACTGGTCCTTGAACGACCCGCCAAACTTCCCGATGGGCGTCCGCACCGCGGAGACGATGTATACGGATTGCATGTGTTCGCGCGTTCGGGGGTTGAAGGGGAGTTAGCGTGAACGGTTGGCTGCCTTCAGCCGCTCGTCGATCCACATCTTTATGACGGCCTGACGGGGGATGGAGAGGCGCCGGGCCTCGCAGTCCAGGGCGGTCACCATCCATTTCGGGAAGTCCACGTTGATGCGCTGCGTCTCCAGGTTGGGGCGCGTGGCGTTATCCCAGTCCAGGTACTCGCTAATGTCCTCCCCATCATCGAAACGACGGTCAAACTCCTCAGCTGATATGGTCTTTTCTGAAGAGAGGGCCTCACTGGCTTTCATAACGTTTTACCTCGTTCTTCCGTGCGCGACGTACGGAGATAATTCTGATGGCGTCCCCACGAATCGTGTACACGACAGCCCAGTGCTTCGATCCGATTGGCCCGATAGCCACGAATCGCTCCTCGCTAACGAACCGGGTAGGGGTAATGAGCAATCTGGTATCGTCCCATAAAGCCTGCGCCTCCTCGAAATCGATGCCATGCTTCGCTTTGTTCGATGCACTCTTGGACGGATCGTACTCGAAGTTCGCTTTCATCCATTCAGGTGCCGATCACAGCCTTTCAGTGTTTGGCAGGTGTACTGCGCATACCAGTGAAGGGTTGCACTGGAGATAGGACGCTACGCCTGCAACAACGCCCGCGCTTCTGCCACGTTCGTCGTCGGTCGGTGGCATTCGTAGTTGCGGCAGACGTAGAGCGTTGCCTTGCCATCCGTACCGTGCTGGCTCTCGACGAACGGTGCGAGGCGCAGGAGGGCTTCCGGGGGGTGTTCGGCGGGACGGAACAGGAGCACCTTGTCGGGCAGGTACACGGACCGGACGGCCTGTAACAGGGCCTCGGTATCCGTCGCTTCCGGGCGTCCCACGAGGACGATTTCGCGGGAGGGGCCGAGGACAAAGTCGAGGCCCATGAGGAAAGCCGAGAACCCGGAAGGCATGCGGCGGACCTGGCCGGCGGCCCACTGCCCCAGTTGATCGGCCTTCTTGTCGAACGTGGGATTGCCGGTGATCCGGGCCAGCCGGATGAGGTTCAGCAAGGCGATGGAATTGCCGGAGGGTACGGCGCCGTCGTACAGTTCTTTCTGGCGGGCGATAAGGTGCTCGCCGTCGTCGGGCGTGAAGAAGAAGCCGCCCGCTTCGTCCCAGAAATGATCGAGGAGCGTATCCGTGAGCGCGACCGCCTGCTCCAGGTAGTCGACGCGGAAGCTGGCTTCGTAGAGTTCGAGGAGGCCCCACGTCAGGAAAGCATAGTCGTCTACGTTAGCCTGGATGCCCGCCCGCCCGTCGCGGTAGCGGTGCAGCAGGCGGCCATTCTCGGTGCGGAGTGCGCTCAGGATGAAATCCGCGGCACGCTCCGCCGCCGCCCGGTACTGCGGCTCGTTCAGGGCCTGGGCCGCCTTCGCCAGCGCGGCGATCATCAAGCCGTTCCAGTCGGTCAGGATCTTGTCGTCTTTACCCGGACGTACGCGATGTTGGCGGTGCTCGAAGAGCTTCTGCCGTATCGTGTCGAGACGCTCCTCCGCCTCGCGTTCGTCCGTACCCAGCAGCGCGGCGGTATCGGCCAGGGAGCGGGCCGTGTGCAGAATGTTTTCGCCCGTCCGGTCGCGGGTGGCCTCGTCCTCAAAGTTGCCGGCCGCCTCCACGTTGAACGCGCGGGCGGCCAGGCCGGCGTCCTCCGGGCCGAGCACCTCCCGCAACTCGTCCAGCGTCCAGAGATAGAACTTGCCCTCCCGGCCCTCGCTGTCCGCGTCTTCCGCCGAGAAGAACCCGCCCTCCGGTGAGGTCATGACGGTTGACACGTACGCGAAGATCTCGCGCGCAGTCTGTGCGTAGAGCGGCTTGCCGGTGACCTGAAAAGCCTCCGTATACGCCATCGCGAGGAGCGCCTGGTCGTACAGCATCTTCTCGAAGTGCGGCACGAGCCAGCGGGTGTCGGTGGAATACCGGTGGAAGCCGAAGCCGACGTGGTCGTAGATGCCGCCCCGGCGCATCTGGCTGAGGGTCGTCTCGACCATTTCCAGCGCTTTCTCATCGCCCGTGCGCTTCCAGTAGCGCAGCAGGAACAGCAGGTTGTGCGGGGTCGGGAACTTGGGGCTCGTGCCGAAACCCCCATAGTACGGCTGGAAGCGCTGGAGGAACTCTTCGTAGCCCGCGCGCAGCGTTTCCGCCGTCAGCGGCTCCGCCTCGTGCCTGGCCGTGGCCATTTGCTGAAGCACGCCCGTGATCTCCGCCGCCGAGTCCATGACATCCTGCCGCCGTTCTCGCCAGATTTCACCGATCCGGGGGACGATCTCCATCATGCCGTCGCGCCCGTGGCGGCTTTCTTTGGGGAGGTACGTGCCCGCGTAGAAAGGTTGCCTGTCCGGCGTCATGAAGATGGTCAGCGGCCAGCCGCCATGCCCCGTCATCATCTGGCAGACCGCCATATAGATGCCGTCGATGTCCGGCCGTTCTTCACGGTCTACTTTAATGGAGACGAACACTTCGTTCATGAGGCGGGCCACGTCTTCGTCCTCGAACGACTCGTGCTCCATGACGTGGCACCAGTGGCAGGTGGAGTAGCCGATGGAGAGGAAGATGGGCTTGTCCTCCTGCGCCGCCTTCTGGAAGGCCTCTTCCCCCCAGGAATACCAGTCGACGGGGTTATGCCTGTGCTGGAGCAGGTAGGGGCTTTGTTCGCGGGCCAGCCTGTTCTCGTGCTGCATCGATGCGCTCGTGGATGGTGAGGGTGTCTTCCCTAAGAACGCACATCGACCGCGGTATGGTTCTCTGTATGACGGCGCGGGGATTACAGCGGGATGTTGCCGTGCTTTTTGCGCTGGTTGTTGGCCACCCTGCTGCGCAGCATCCTGGGTCGGCTGCCGTATTGCACGTGACGCGAATCGCCTATACATTCCATGCAGACGGATCAGGTGGCGCAGATGGCACACATTCGACCGCTTTTCGCGTACCGGGGTGATTCTTGCGTTTTTGGACGTTTTTGGGTGGTTTGGGTGGCACAGATGGCACACCTCTGGTTGCGGGTTGAGGGCTAAAGGAATGTGTAATGCGTAATGAATAATGCGTAATAGGAGCAGGGGGGATCGATGGCACAACTCTGGCTGAAAGTTGAAGGTTAAAAGGTTGAAGGTTCTCGATGGCACACTTTCGGTCGTGTTCGCGTGAAGAGCAGGAAGGAGGTGGCACACTTTTACGGTGTTTTTGTGCCAGGGGGGTGATTCTGCATTTTTCGGGCGTTTTGTGGGTTTAGGATGGCACACATGGCACAACTCTGGTTGAATGTTGAGGATTAGCGGGTTGATGGTTGGGGTGGATGGCACACGTTTGCTGATTGTCTGTGGTCCGTTGTTCGTTGTGGGTGGAGTGGATGGCACACTTTCTCGCGTTTTGTTGTGCTGGGGTCTAAATCGCTGTTTTCCGGGCATTC
>DASSAV010000005.1:0-4455 GCA_035699265.1 Rhodothermales bacterium | reverse complement strand
GAGAGGATGTTGCGCTCGGTGTTCGTGTCTACGGCAGAGAGTGCGTCGTCAAGGATGAGGACGCGGGGATTTCGAATTAGCGCCCGCGCGATGGAGGTGCGCTGCTTCTGGCCGCCAGAGAGCGTAATGCCGCGCTCGCCGACGAAGGTATCGAATCCCTCGGGGAAGTCCTGGATGTTGTCCAGCAGTTCCGCGTGCGCCGCGGCCGTCTCCACGGCAGACTGCTCCGCCCCCATCGCCCCGAAGGCGATATTGTCGGCAATGGTATCGCTGAAGAGAAATACGTCCTGCGGCACGTAGCCGATGCTGGAGCGCAGCACTTCCAGCGGAATGCGGCGGACGTCCTTCCCGTCCAAGAATACGGTACCCCCGGTCGGGTCCAGCAGGCGCGGGATCAGTTCCACCAGGGTGCTCTTACCGGAGCCCGTTCGGCCCACGACGGCGAGGGTGGATCCCGATTCGACGTCGAAGTTCACGTCGTCCAGCACGTCCGGCCCGTCGGCATTGTACCGGAAGCTGACGTTGGAGAAGGTAATGCGCCCGTCGATACGCGCGATGGAAGTATCCGTCTCCTCGGTATCCCGGATGTCCGGCTCGGCATCGAACACTTCATTCAGGCGGCTCATGGAGGCGGAGGCACGCTGGATCATGTTAATGACATACCCCATCGACGCGACGGGCCACGTCATGAGCGATACGTAGATCATGTACTCGGCGATATTGCCGATCGTGACGGTGCCCTGCATGACCAGCCGCCCGCCGACCCAGACCACAATGACGGTCGACAGGCCTACGAGCAACAGGAAGACGGGCCGCCAGAGCGCGTCGACTTTGGCCAGGTCGAGCGAGCGTTTCCGGTACTCTTCGCTCTCCCGGTCGAATGCTTCCGCTTCGGCGGCTTCGCGCGTGTATGCCTTCACCACCCGAATGCCGGACAGAGACTCCTGTACTTTCGAGGTGAGGGCCGAATACTGCTCCTGGATGGCATCGCTCCTGCTGTGCACCATCCGAGCGACGAAGAACACCGATATCGCCAGGAAAGGCATGGGGATGAGCGCGTACAGCGTCAGCCGAACCGAGATGATGAACATGACGGTGACGGCGGCGACGATGAGCGTAATCGCCCTCACGGCATACATGATGGCAGGCCCGACATAGAGCCGGACGCGCTCGATGTCGTTGGTCGCCCGCGTCATCACGTCCCCGGTGGGGTGGCCGTGATAGAAGCGCCGCGACAGCGATTGCAGGTGGTCGAAGAGCGCGTTTCTCAGGTCGAACTCCATGTGCCGGGACGACACGACCAGCGTCTGCCTCATGAGGAACGTAAAGAGGCCGCTGATGAGGCTCAGCGCGACGATGAAGACGCCGAAGATGATGAGGCCGTAGATGAAGTAGCCGTACAGGAAACTTCTGACCTCAGTGCCGCCGAACGCCTTGTAGAGCGCGACGAAACGCGGAATGCTGTCCACTGCCTGCCGCACCAGGATGGGCACCACGATGGAGAATGCGGCCGACGCGAACGCGCAGAGCAGCCCAGGGATGAACAGCCGCCTGTACTTCCAGAAAAAGGGGTTGAGCCGGGCCAGCGGCCGTTTCCGGGGCTGTCGCAGGAATACCTGATCGTGGGATGGGTTGCGCACCGGTCTGTAGACTCTCGGGAGAAGGTGTTGCGGGTTGAAGGTTGGGCGTGATGACCTCCTGACCGGCGAACGCGCGGGGGCGCGTCGCGGATCCGGGGATGTGGAGGAATCGAGGAGACTACGAGAGTAGGAGGGGAAGAGGGGAAGAGAGAGGGAAAGGGGGAAAGGGGGAAAGGGGGAAAGGGGGGGTGGGCGTATGGGAGTATGGGGTGGGGGGCGGCGGCATTAAAGAATGCGGCGGGCCATCCGATACCCCGTAATCCACAGTAGGTAACAAGTTGGTTACAGGCGGTGGACGTTCGTTTCCACGGCCAGAATCGATATACCGCCACCGATGCTGCCCTTTGCAGCCGCACACAAACCCAATCGCCACGCATGAAAAGAGCCGTCCTTACCTGTTGCATCGCCGCGGCCCTACTGGCTGCCCACGGCACGGCCGCCGCCCAGGATCTGGGCGTCTCGGCACGGATCGGAACGCTCGGCCCGAGCCTGGAGCTGACGCACGGGATACTCCCCCAACTCAACGTCCGTGCGGGCGTTTCGTACCTGCCCTACGGCCGCGAGGACATTCTCCTGGAGGACGTGGGCGACATCGACCTGTACCTCGACGCGCACGCCAGGCTGGTTACCCTCCAGGCGCTGCTTGACTTCTACCCGCTCCGGAACGCGCTGCGGGTCACGGGCGGCCTCGTCTACAACGGGACCAACGTGAAAGGCAAACTCCGCCCCGCAGAGGCGTACATGCTGGAGGGCCACACGTTCGCGCCGGAGAAGATCGGCAGCCTGGAAGCAACCGTCGCGTATGGCTCCAAGATCAGCCCGTACCTCGGCCTCGGCATCGGGGGCAGCGCCCGTAGCCGCGTCGGCGTGACGTTCGACATCGGGGCGCTGTATACGAACTCGCCGAGCGTGGAGATGGCCGGGACGGGCATGATCGCCCCGACGGCTGCACAGGCTCCGAGCATCGAAGCGGGCCTCCAGAGTTTCAAGTTTTACCCCGTCGTCTCCCTCGGCATCACCCTGCGGGTGCTCTAACCCTGCCCTGAACAGCATCGCTTTCTCCCGGCCAATCACACCCTCCTTTTGAGATATGTCTAAGAAAACCCTTTCCCTTCTGGTTTCGGTGTGCGCGTTTTGCACCGTATCGACCCTGACTACCGGCTGCGACTTTACGGAAGCACAGGGCTCCTTCGACGACCTCGACGTCATCATCGAGATGGAGCCCGTGAACACGTTCGCCGTGGGCCAGGTTATCGACGCCAGTACCGGTGAACTCATCGGCGGAGACGTCCAGATCACCTTCGGCGGCCCGGATCAGGGCACCCTCGTCGACGCCTACAGCGACCCGCTCACTGAAGCGACGGCAGAGCAGGGCTTCTTCTCCTTCGGCGTGCAGAACGCGGTGACCCCCTCGGAGGGCGACCCGGTACAGGTCGTGGTCAATGCCACCGCACCCGGATACTATCCTGCCAGCCAGAACGTGGAGATCCGGGAGGCCGGTCCGAGTCACGCCGTCGCGCTTTATCTCCTGCCCGCCGACCCCGACCAGTTGTCGGACGACGCGAGCCGGAATGCGGAAGTCGTCGGCGAAACGGGTGAGGACGGCACCCTGGAGCAGGCCGTTTCCGTATCGACGTCGAGCGTCGAGGGCCAGACGACCCTGACCCTTCCCGCCGGCATCCAGTTCGTGGACGAGAGCGGAAACCCGGTGGACGGCACCGCCACGGCGCGCCTGACCCAGTACGATCTTTCCTCACCCGAGCTGCTCCTCGCTTTGCAAGCCACGTCCGACGCCAGCGCCGCGGGCAAGAATAGCCGGGTTGCATTCGAGGAGACTGCCATGGAGAAGTACGAGGCACTGGTCAATGCGGGGATCTTTATCGGCGGAAAGGACGGGCAGGATTACGACACGGATATAAGCAGGTCTCAGGCTGCGCGGATCTTAGCACAGCTACAGAACCAGGATATTCAGATGAACGTCCCCGATACGGACTTCTCAGACGCCAGCGGGGACTACTACTACGCGGCCTATCTCGATTTGAAGAAGCGCCTGCTCGATACCCAGGATTTGACGTTCAAGCTCAACGAGCAGAAAGAGGCGGAATTAGAGGCGAAAAGACTCGGCCTCATAGCGATCCTGAAGCAGATGCAGACCATCAAGGACGGACTCATGCTCGACATCAAGGGAACGAAGGGCCCGGTAAACATCCTCGTCAAAGGCGACGGCTGGGCCAAACAGTTTGTCGCGGCAGCGAAGGAGGCCGGCCTGTTTACACTTCACGACATGCCAATCGGTGAGAAAGGGGATCTCATCCTTCGCTCGGGCGGTCTCGAGAAGACCATCGAGATCTCCGATTTTTCCACAGGCACGCAGACCGTCGACTTCTCGGACGGCCCCCAGGCCGAGGACGTGACGTTCGACATCCAACTGGACTGCACCGTCAAGCTAAAGCCGCCGTTCAACGCGACCCTCAGTTTCCGGGAGCTCGGTGCTGCGGGCCCGTACCAGACGACCGGGCAGCCCGTCTGGGAAACGGACGAACTCGGGCGCGTCAGCGGAGGCTCGCTCACCATCCCCAACCTCGTCACCGGCGAGACCTACCACTTCGTGCTGTACGTACCGGAGGCAAACGAGACGCGCACACAAGACATTACGATTACGGGAGCCGACATGGTTTACCAGGCCGACGTGCCGGGCGACCTGTGCGTGAGATAGCGCCTGTCCTAATGTGACCGCCGATCACAGACCGCCGACCGTGGACCGCTGACCGCCGCAGGAAAAGAGACGGGGAGTCTACGAGCGTAGGAGGGTGGG
>DASSAV010000004.1:0-3244 GCA_035699265.1 Rhodothermales bacterium | reverse complement strand
GGACGCGGCGCCCCAGAGGCGGTGTTCCTGGTAGTATCCCCTCAGCTCGTACGCCCAGCTTTGAAGCGGGTCGGCGCCCTGGAGATCCAGCCCGATGCCGGTACCGATATCCGTGTCGGACGACGGCGTGTCGTCGAGCTGGACGAAGGGGTAGAGCGCGCGGGGTGCGAGGTGGCGGAGCGGGTTGTATGTTCTGAATGCGGATACCAGGGTGTCCGGCGGTAAGGGCCGGTTCAGGAGCGCCGTCCAGTTCAAGTCACGGCCGGCGGAAGCGAGGGTTCGGGGTACGCTTTCCGCCAGATCCGGACGAAAGGCGATGGTGGCGAGGTCATAGCGCTCCCGGTGGTAGTCGATGAACGCGAGCGTGCGGCCGTCCGGCGAGAGCGCGGGCTCCAGCGCACCGAAGGGAACGTTCGTCAGCTTCAGGATGCGGTCGCGGTCCACGTCGTAGGCATAGGCGTTCGGAACGCCGCCGAGGTCTGCGGTGAAGACGAGATACCGGCCGTCGCGGCTCCAATCGGCGTCGTAGATAGCCGCCGCGTCGAATACCAGCCACGGTTCCAACCGGGGTGTTCCCGCACCCTGGACGACTCGGAAGAGCCCCTGGTAACCCGCTGCATTGAGCAGTACCGCAACGGTGTCCCCACCCGGTGCGGGATAGATGCCCTTGAGGTCGCCCTGTTCGATGCAAAGGAGGGAAAGGACGCTGCCCTGGTTGATATTAAGCCCGGACGATGCGCCTGGTGCATGGGGAAGATACAAACCACCCCCGGCCCCTCCTTGAAAAGGAGGGGAGTTGGATGGGTCTGGCATGAGGCGAACGAGGCAGCTTCGGGAGTTGGCGTTCCGAACGGCCCACGTGCTGCCATCCGGTAGCGACACCGGGGTAAAGACGTGGCCCTGGTGCGTGATCCGGTCCTCTTCGCCGCTGTTCAGGTCGATTCGGAAGGCCTCGGACACGGCTCGAATGTCGACGAAAGGGTCGGCGACGTAGCGGGCATACAGGAGGGCCGTGCTGTCATGGTTCAGGCTGAAGGCGTAGTCCTCCGTGATCTGGTGGGCGGCCACAAGGCGGCGCCGGCCCGTGGCGGCGTCGATACGGTAGAAGCCGGGGGTCAGGTGGTATCCCTCCCCGTAGACGAGCAGGGTGCGGCTGTCGAGCCAGTGTGGGCGTCGGTAGGCCCTCCCCTCCCCTCCCCTGACGACGTGCGGCTGCGTGAGCGGGCCTAGCGAGTCGATCCGGGCCGTCTCTCGGCGGCGGGCGGCACGGCGGAAGCGCCTCCCCAGCGTCCACGGCGGGATGCGGGTGCCGTACCAGAGGGCGAGGCCATAGCCGAAGAACGGAAGACGGTAGTAGAAATCGTTGGCGCGGCGGATGGAGCGCAGGCTATCGCGCCGGGCAAGGTAAGAGACGAGGTGGGCACCGCCGTTGTAATAGCGGTCGAACGGCCACGTGAAAAAGGGCGGCTCCAGGACTTGAGAGAGCGACCACGGATGTTTCGAAAGCATGGCGGCCCGGAACTGCATGTCGAAGGGGGCCAGGTTGAGGCGGCCGGCATCCGGATACAGGCTGCTTTCCCGGTAGACGGCGAGCCCTTCGGTGATGCCGGGAGGCGCGGAGAGGTTGAGCGAGCGGGCGAGGTCGGGTGAGAACAGGCGGAGGATCGCCCCCACTCCGAAGCCCGGCCGGTACTCCGCGTTGATGGCGTGAACGAGCTCGTGGGACGAGACCTGTTCGAGCCAGGAAGGGAAACGGGGCGTGAGGAAATCGCCCCGGACGCTCGTGGCTTCGATCTCCGCCTTGAAGGGGAAGGGCGTGACGTAGCCGTTCGAGCGGTCGTTGAAGCCGTTGAGGACGACGGGGAGGCGGAAGGACGCGCCCGCGACGCCGAGGAGGCGCATCGAGCCGGGCAGGGTCTTTTCGAGGGAGGCGCCGAGTTCGCGGGCGTCCTGCTCAAAGCCCCGCTGGAAGATGACCTCGAAGTGGGGGGTGGTGAGAACGCGGTAGGAGATGCCGGGGGGGCGGTAGATGGTGCCGTAGAGCGGCTGCTGGGCGCTGGCGGGGATTGCTGAGAATGCCAGGACCAACAGGAAGGTACAAACCACCCCCGGCCCCCAGAATAGATACAAACCACCCCTACCCCTCCTTGGAAAGGAGGAGAGTTGGAGGAACCCTTCTTTTGCTTCTGCGCTTCTGTAAGTAGACAGACGGATGGAAAACAAGGTGCAGTCTGGGCGGGTAAAAAAGGGGCGTCCGGATCTGGCCCGGACGCCCCGTGCGGAGGGGGAGGGATTCGAACCCTCGGTACCCCGGAGGGTACAACGGTTTTCGAGACCGTCCCATTCAACCGCTCTGGCACCCCTCCGTTCGTGGTCGGCGATTGAGGGCGCATTAGACGCGCTGGGTGTGTTCAGGATCCGGGGCGGGGACAGTTAATAGTCGTGTTCAGGTGTTAGGGTGTTCGAGTGAGCGGTTGTTCGGGTGTTTGAGGGTTGGGGTGCAGGAGGCGAGGGCTATTCTGTTTCCAGTCGATAGATGGCTATGCCGTAGGCGGGGATTTCGAGGGTGTGGGCGCCGGGGGGTACGGGCTGGTGTTGGATGACGAGGGCCTGCGGCTTGCCGGGCTCGTTGTAGAGTTCGGGATCGGGGCCGGAGAGCGTCCAGCGTTCGGCCTTGCCGGATAGGGCTGCTCCCTGGACGGACAGGTCGAGCCGCTTCGTTTCGGGGGTGGGGTTGACGACCGCGAGGGTGAGGGCCTTGCGGTCGCCGGTCCAGGCGGCGGAGAGGTCGAGGCTGCCGGTGTCGCCGTGGACGGCCACGGGGATGCTGCCGAAATGATGCCGGTAGAGGACGAGGGCGAGGCCGGTGGCGCCGAGGGCCGAGGCCGTGCGGGTCGTCTTGATGGCGCCGATCACGTTTACCGTCTGGGCGTAGTTGGCCATCAGGTAAACGTCGCTGTTGCGGAAGAAGGCGTGCAGGCCTTCGGCGACACCGAGGGCGTCCTTCAGGTGGTAGCGTACGCCGAGTTCGCCATAGATGTAGTCGCCGTACCAGTAGTTCCATTCGTCCATGGCGACCGGGACGGGATGGGCCGCGAGGCCCGGAATGCTGTCGCGGTAGGCGCGGTGGGCGGCGGCGCGCTCGTCGATCATATCGGCCAACTGGCGGACGTGGGCGAGGACGTCGGGCTTGTCTTTCGAGTAGATGTGCTCGCTGATGGCGTTCATGTGGTCGCCCGCATCG
>DASSAV010000003.1:0-2196 GCA_035699265.1 Rhodothermales bacterium | reverse complement strand
AAAATCGAAAGCGGAGCATTTAGGCACAGTATTCGTACGAAAGCGCGAGAAGTGCCAGACCCTAACTTTTGCTGAAATGAGAATCCCCCGTCGTAATTCCCGCGCCGTTCACGTTGGCCCCGTACAGATCGGAGGCGGCGCCCCGATCTCCGTCCAGTCCATGACTACGTCCAAAACGCACGACGTAGAAGCCACCCTCGCCGAAGTGAACCGCCTCGCGGAAGCCGGAGCCGACATCGTCCGCGTGGCCGTCCCCCGGCCCGAGGACGTCGTGGCCCTTCCGGAAATCGTGCAGGGTTCCACCGTTCCCATCGTCGCCGACATCCACTTCAACTACCAGTATGCCCTCAAGGCCATCGAGGCAGGTGTCGCCAAGGTGCGCATCAACCCCGGCAACATCGGGAAAGCGGAGTGGGAGAACGAAGTCCTGCTCGCCGCAAAAGACGCGGGCATTCCGATCCGCATCGGCGTGAATGCGGGCTCGCTGGAAAAGGACATCATGGACAAGTACGGCTATCCCCAGCCCGAGGCGCTGTACGAGAGCGCCATGCGGCACGTGGAAATCTGTGACAAGAACGGGTTCGAGGACATCGTGATCTCGGTGAAACACTCGGACGTGTACTTCATGATCCAGTCCTATAAGCTCCTCGCTGCCCGCACCGACTTCCCCTTGCACCTCGGCGTGACGGAGTCCGGAACGCTCACCTCGGGCACGGTGAAAAGCTCTATCGGCATCGGCGCCTTGCTGGCGGAAGGCATCGGGGACACCATCCGCGTGTCGCTGGCCGCCGACTCTGTCAATGAGGTCGAGACGGGACACCAGATCCTCAAATCGCTTCGCCTCGGCCGGCCGGGCGTCAACATCATCGCCTGCCCGACCTGCGGCCGGCTCGACGGCGACCTGTTCAGCATCGTGAACGAGGTCGAGTCCGCTGTCAAGGCCCGGAAGTTCGACAAGGACCTGAACGTCGCCCTGATGGGCTGCGCCGTCAACGGTCCGGGCGAGGCCGCCGGAGCGGACCTCGGCGTGTCCCTGGGCCGTGGCCGAGCCCACCTCTTCAAGCGCGGCCAGATCCTCCGCACCGTCCCCTCCGACCAGATCGTCGAGGCCGTCCTGGAAACCATCGAAAACTGGGACGAGGAACCCGTCCCCGAATCATCCCCCGCCGCCTGATACCAGGCCCGAATGCTGGATTCCGGAATCACCCAGGCCAAAAAAGCTCCCCTCCGCCCCAGCACCACCCTACCACAGAACCGGAATCCCGTTCAATCGAATCACGGCCCGTGCGCCGGAAAGAATCCCCGCGCGGTTGAGCGAGTGGCGCAACATCTCCACATCACCGAGTCACCGCTATCCTTCACGCGCCGCTCGGTCGATGTGCGCAGTAGGAAGGGGATTCGTGCGTTTTGATTCGATCGCCCTTCTTTGGTCCTTTCTTGGGCGAGCAAGAAAGGACATACCTCAGGAAAGCACGCCCTCCTGGAAAGCACATCCCCGAACCACCACACATCCCCGTTCTGCAAAATGCCCGTACAAGTTCGGGAGACGCCCTGGAAGACCGGAGCGTCTTGCCCTTCCATACACCGCCAGTCTGTAGGCGACCATGCACAATCCTATTAAAGAACGGGTATCACAATACTCCAACGCCCATACCGCCCCCGCCTCCACCCAGAAAATCCACGAACCCCCGCAACGCCCGAGCCCGGTGGCTGATCGCATTCTTCTCCCCCTTGCCCATCTCTGCGAACGTCCGATCCTCCCCCTCCGGGACGAACAGGGCGTCGTAACCGAAACCGCCAGCCCCCCGCTCTGCCTCCGTGATCCGACCTTCGCAAACCCCCTCAAAGAGGTGGACCTGCTCTCCGTCCGCGTAGGCGATCACCGTGCGAAAGCGGGCCGTGCGGTCTCGAACCCCGTCCAGTTCACGCAGCAGCTTGGCGCGGTTGGCTCCGGCATCTGCTTCCGGTCCGCTGTAACGGGCCGAATGGACCCCCGGCCGCCCGCCCAGCGCGTCCACCTCCAGTCCGGTGTCGTCCGCGACGGCCGATAGCCCCGTAAACGCCTGGAGTTCCACTGCTTTCTTCCGGGCGTTCCCTTCGAGCGTGGGGGCGTCCTCCTCCACCTCCGGCGCGCCCGGAAAGTCGGACGCGGGTATCAGCACGACGCCGAGATCACCCAACAGAGCTTGCATCTCG
>DASSAV010000002.1:0-2618 GCA_035699265.1 Rhodothermales bacterium | reverse complement strand
TGGCATGTCCCGGAAGAAGCCCCTCCGCGCGATGGTGCAGCACCTCGTTCAATGCCGCCACGGAGAACGAGTAATGAGGCCGACGGTGCTGGACGACATCCAGGATCACATTCAGGTCGATCAGAACCTTCACTGGTGCTTTCGCAGAAGGTGATTGTAGTATTCCTCCTCGGCATTCACCCCTGGTGGGATGATGCCCGTGATGGCCCGTAAATCCGGGTGGATGGCTTCCGGGTCGAGCTTCTGAAGCAGCTTCAGCGAGCGGTCGATCACTTGGGCGACCGTCAGCCTGTGCTCCTTTGCATATGCCTCTACAAAGGCAAGGTCTCGCTTCGGCAAGCGGATGCGTATCTCTGCGCTATCCATATCGAGAGCTCCGGCATGTGGAATAGGTTGCAAAGTCTATTGCCTGCGGCTGTAACAACTCAAGCGGCGAGGGTGTCGGATTCAACGGCCTCCCCGATGAGCGTGGCGGAGGTGCAGTCGGTGATCCGGACCTGCACGTACTGGCCCTTCTCGAACGCACCCCGGTCGAAAACCACCATCTTGTTGGAATCCGTGCGCCCGCAAAGCTGGGCCTCACTGCGCTTGCTCGGGCCTTCGACCAGGACCGTATGCAGGCGGCCGACTTCGGCGCGGTTGCGCTCCTGAGAGGTGCGGTTCTGCAGGCTGATGATCTCAGAGAGGCGGCGTTTTTTTACGTCCTCCGGCACGTCATCCTCCAGCTTCTTCTGCGCATAGGTATTGGGCCGCTCGGAGTACATGAACATGTAGGCGTGGTCGTAGCCGACCTGCTCCATGAGGGAGAGGGTGTCCCGGTGCTCCTCCTCCGTCTCGTCGCAAAAACCTGCGATGATGTCGGTCGAGAACGAGACGCCCGGCACGATGCGGCGGGCACGGTCGATCAGGTCCAGGTACTGTTCGCGGGTGTAGGTGCGCCGCATCCGCTGGAGCACGTCGGTGTTGCCGTGCTGGACGGGCAGGTGGATGTAGTTGCACACATTCGGGCGCTCGGCGTGGACGTGCAAGAGCTCGTCGGAGCAGTCCTTGGGGTGGCTCGTGGAGTAGCGGATGCGAAGCTCGGGCGAGAGTAGGCTGACGCGATACAGAAGTTCGGAGAACCCAACGGCCTGCCCCTCCTGCTCGAACCGGTAGGAGTTGACGTTCTGGCCAAGGACGGTCACTTCCTTGTAGCCCGCATCGACCAACTGCGCACACTCGGCGAGGATGCTGGCGACGGGACGGCTGCGCTCGCGCCCCCGAGTGAAGGGGACGACGCAGAAGGCGCACATGTTGTCGCACCCGCGCATGATGGAAACGAAGGCAGAGACGCCGTTCGTGTCGTAGCGGACGGGCGCGATGTCGGCGTAGGTCTCCTCACGGGAGAGCTGGACGTTGACGGCGGCCTGCCCGGTGTCGCCGGCCTGGTCGAGCAGGCGGGGCAGGTCGCGGTAGGCGTCGGGGCCGACGACGAGGTCGACCAGTTGCTCTTCCTCCAGCAGCTTGTGGCGGAGCCGCTCGGCCATGCAGCCGAGCACGCCGAGCTGGAGGCCGGGGTTGTGCTTGCGCTTCTGGTGGCGGAATTCGTCCAGCCGGTGGCGGACCTTCTGCTCGGCGTTCTCGCGGATGGCGCAGGTGTTCAGGAGGACGACGTCGGCCTCGGCGGGATCGCGGGTGAGCCCGAAGCCGCTCTCGCGCAATACGGCGGCGACGATCTCGGAGTCAGACACGTTCATCTGACAGCCGTAGGTCTCCAGGTACACGCGCCGGGCGCCCGGCGCCTCCTGCGCGGTCTGCTTCGGGGCGTCGAGGTCGTCTATGTCGTCGAGGATGCCGAGGTCGGAAATGAGGTTCATCCGTGCGCCGGACTGGGATTCGGTGTGGTTTCAGGGGATGCCGTAAACGCCGGGGAAATCAGAGTGTTCTTCTGCTCACATGTTCACGTCAATGGCATCAAGTTAACGCAAGCTATGCAGCACCATACATTTCTTCACCTCAACCTTTCCCACTCGTCATCCTCACGAAGGTGGACACGAGCGAAGCGACTGACGATGTAAATCCAGGCAGCACACCCGTATGGCCCGTTCCATGGCTTGCTCTAGAACATCACGCCAGAGAAGCTAACCTACAATGACCACCTAACTTAGAATCCCTATCAAAACCTCTGTCCTGTAGCCGCAGGTCTTTAGCCTGCGCACCTTTGGCTTCCAGATCGCTAGTTCTGTTAGGGACTCTTAATGCCATTGATGTGTTTACGGATGTAAGTGTTCGAGCGTTGGCGCTTGCACAGCGTGCCCGGTCAGTTTCGCAATCAGGTAGTCGGACTCCCCCTCGTTTTCATCCCGCCTACTCCGAATAGGTTATAAAAATAACCTCGACACCGGCCTTTCTCCTTCCTATCCTGCCAGGTCTCCCATCCCAGCATCCAAACCACAAACCCATGCCCACCATAACCCCCCGAAAACCCGCTCACCACGTGCAATCTGTGCAATGGGCCTATGTAGGGGCGATGCATCCGATCAGCCAGCTATGACCTCAAGAGCAACACCATCGACCTATGCGGCACCATGCAACCAGACCCACTCGACGCATCGCCCCCACCACCCGAAAAACACCCG
>DASSAV010000001.1:0-5977 GCA_035699265.1 Rhodothermales bacterium | reverse complement strand
CCTCCTCGGCGGCCTCCTCAAGAAGACTTCCCCCGCCCGCGTTCTCCTGGCCTGCATCGGGATCGGGATTGCCGGTGCCCTCATCATGATCTTCTCGCCGAACCTGCCCGTCGCCGTCTGCGGCCTCTTCCTCATCGGCGTTGGCCTCGCCGCCGGCTTCCCGGTGGTCCTCGGCTACGTAGGCGATTCCTATGCGAATCTCTCCGGTACTGCCTTCAGCATCGTCTTGCTCATCGCCCTGATCGGCGGCAGCGTCTTCCCGTATGTCATCGGACTCCTCGGCGAAGCCTTCGGCCTGCGCGCCTCCTTCACCCTCATCCCCATCAGCCTCATCCTCATGGCCCTGCTCTTCGCCGTAGTCCGCCGCCGCATCACCCCCGCCCGCTCCAACGCCTGACCCTCTCACCCACCCGCCTACACCCCCGCACTCATTCCGTTAACACGTGAATACTCGAACACGTGAACACAACTGACCACTGACCACGAACAACATACCTATGCAGCTTGCTCATCAATGGCTCGATAACGCCCGCGCCGTCATGGACCGCATCGAAGCGACCCAGATGGACAACATCCGAAAGGCCGCCGCAATCATGGCAGACTCCATCCAGGCCGAGCGCTGGGTCCACACCTTCGGCTGCGGCCACGCCACTATCCCGGTCGAAGAGATGTACCCCCGCATCGGCGGCTTCGTCGGCTTTCACCCTATCATCGAGCTCCCCCTCACCTTCTTCACCCGGATCACCGGCGAGATGGGCATCCACCAGTTCCTCTTTCTGGAGCGCGCCGAGGGCTACGGCGACCAGATCATGAAGGGCTACGACTTCGACCCCCGCGACACCATGTGGCTCTTCTCCCACTCCGGCATCAACGCCGTCAACATCGACATTGCGCTCCGGGCGAAGGAGCTCGGCATGAAGGTCGTCGTGGCAGGCTCGCGGGAAGCCTACCGGGGCCAGCCCACCCGCCACTCTTCCGGCAAGACACTCTTCGACATCGCCGACGTGGTGATCGACTCCTGCGCCCCCGGCGGCGACGCCTCGGTCGACCTGACAAACCACACGGACAAAGTAGGTCCCCTCTCCACAATGGCCTTCGTCACCGTCGTCTGGATGACCATCACCACCGTCGCCGAAATCCTGGCCGACCGGGGCGTCAAGCTCTACATCCACCCCACCCACAACAACCCCGCCGACACCACCGCCCACGCCCGCCTCGACGAAGCCCTCGCCGTCTACAAACAACGGATAGCCGGGGTATGAAGTCGGATGATAGCTTTACAAGTTGATGGTTGGAGCTTTACATGACGAGGGCGGAACGAATTGACCGGCTGATTTCGGCCATTCCCGAGCTTACTGACTACAAGCTTCAGCTTGTGGAGAAGGTGGTCAGGGTCTTCGCGCTACCGAAGGAATACTGGAGATCGCCAGGTTCATCGCTAATCAGCGAGCAGGTGCTAATGGACTTCGGCGACGTGCTGCGCCTCCATCACTCTTTCTCGCGTGAGCCGTTTTCAAAGGACAAGTTTGAGTATGCATTAGAACAAGTCCTGCAAACCGAAGGAGTCGATGCTGCTCTTGCGCCTCGAGGGCAGCGGGGCTACGACCTCATTGTCCGTGGCGAACACTTTTCCCTCAAGACTGAGGCCGCGAAAGCTATTCGCCCTGGCGTTATCCACATTTCCAAGTTCATGGAGCTCGGCGGTGGACAATGGGGGGACGAGCCTCATGACCTGGTAGGTTTGAGGGAGCAGTTTCTTGCTGCACTGCAAGGAATAGAACGCATTCTCATACTGCGTGCCTTGCGAAAGGGAACTCCGGACTACTTCTACGAACTGGTCGAAATCTCCAAACCGCTTCTGATGCGAGCGGCCGCAGGTCGCCTTGAGATGAGGAGCAATAGCACGCAGTATCCTAAACCTGGATACTGTTACGTCGAGGAAGGCGGCGATACCTTGTTTAGCCTCTACTTTGACGGGGGCGGGGAGCGGAAGCTGCAGGTAAAGAACCTGCGAAAAGAGCTTTGCCTGCTACATGCCTCGTGGAAGTTCGATCCGCCTACAGAACCTGTGTAAACAAGGGCGCCGATACACGCATCAGCCGCTGCTTGGCAATGTCGATGTACTCCGACTTGATCTCAATGCCTACGCACCGGCGCCCGGTTTCGATGGCGACGACACCGACGGTTCCACTTCCAAAAAATGGATCGAGGACGAGCCCTCCCGGAGGTGAACCCGCGAGGATACAGGGACGGACGAGCGAGCGCGGAAATACGGCGAAGTGCGCTTCCTTGCACGGCTCCGTATTGATCTGCCATACGGTCCGCTTGTTCTTTCGCCCCCTCCCGTCAGCAGTCCGTTCTTTGATGGCCTCTTGGTCGAAGTAATAGGTCTCATTCTTCGAGAGCATGAAGAGGTACTCGTGCGAGACCGTCACGCGATCCTTCACCGATTCGGGTTGGCCGTTCGGCTTGTGCCAGATGATGTCGGACCGCAGATACCAGCCGTCACGCTGTAGCGCCATCGCCAGCATCCAGGCCACCCCGATTAAATCTTTAGGCTTGAGTCCTTCGGGTGTATCTGGACGGTACGACATAGCCCGCCCCTGATTCTTGGCGTCTTTATCACGCCAGCCACGGCCGCCTGAGGTGTACGTGTTTGCAATGTTCAACCAGAGCGTACCATCCTGTCTCAGCACGCGGCGCACCTCTCGAAAACAGGAGACGAGATCATCGATGTACGCTTCGATCGTGTCTTCTGCGCCAATTTGCCCATGATGCCCATAATCGCGCATCCCCCAGTAGGGCGGAGAGGTTACACAGCAGTGGATCGTTTCATCGGGTAGTGAGGACAGCTTTTCACGAACGTCGCCACGTACGATCTGGACCGGCTCATTCTCAGAGCAGCGGAGTGGCCACATTGATGTCCCGTTCACAAAGGGAATGCTCATTCCTTGTTCTCAACGGTGTCCGCAGCTTGGCGATTTGGTCCAGAATAGGGGACTGGATCCTCCTGCACCTTCGCTGTCAAGGCGTCAATGATGAAGGCATGAAGCGACTTGTCGGCCTCAATGGCCTTGTGCTTCAGGGCCTTGTGCAACGCATCCTCCAATTCGAGAGGAAAGGTCTTGCGGTGCTTATGTACTGCTTTTGGTCTCATTGCTTACACAACTTAGTATACTTACCTGAGTAAGTCAATACACCCCGATCAGGAAATTCGCACCAGTCCACCTCCACAATACCCGTTATTGCCCAACCCGGTAAGCAAAATATCACACTCCCCCGCTCGGCCTGTGGATAACCGAAAGGCCCTGCCGCCACGCCAGCGCCGCCCCCTCCCCAATAGCGGAATTCACCGCCCCGTTTCCACCCGCCCTGCCCCCTTATCTCAGCCCTTCGGCCCTTCACGGCGCCCTGCCGACCCGTTCGCAACCTGTGGATAAAAACCACTTGCAAGAGCCGCCCGCCCTCGGTTTATTACCAGTCGCGGGAGCATTTTCCCGGCTGCGGTTTATCACTGTCCGGGTGATAAACCGTTATTCGTCCTGTGACGGCAACGCCTTTCGCGGGCCGTCCCATGCAGGCTCCAATCGACATTCCTCTTACACACGGGGCGGTCTACCTGCCCGCCGTACATCCGTACCATATAGTTCACCCGGAGGCACACCATGGCCGAGGCCAGAGACAAAAACTCCCTGTTCGCCGATGATTCCACTGCCGCTGACTTCACCGCGGCGCAGTTGCCCGACGCCGATAAGCTCGCCGCAGGGCTAGTCGTCGAGCGCGTCTTCTCCAAGGAAGGCCAGCACCCGTTCGACTCCGTCGCGTGGGACAGGCGCGACGCCGTCATCAAGAACCACACCGGCAAGGCCATCTTCGAGCAGAAAGACGTCGAATTCCCCACCGGCTGGAGCCAGCTCGCCACCAACGTCGTCGCCAGCAAATACTTCTACGGCGACCTCGCCCACAGCGGCGAGGACCCGGCGCAGGGCGGTCGCGAAAGCTCCCTCAAGCAGCTCATCAACCGCGTCACCCGCACCATCTCCGACTGGGGCCACGAGCAGGGCTACTTCGCCTCCAAACAGGATGCCGACCGCTTCTACGACGAACTCACCTGGCTCTGTGTCAACCAGTACGGCGCCTTCAACTCCCCCGTCTGGTTCAACGTCGGCCTCAACCACCAGTACGGCGTCCGCGACACCGGCGGCAAGACCATCCACGGCTGGGACTTCGAGAAAAAGAAGATCACCACCGTCGATCCCTACGAGCGCCCGCAGGCCTCCGCGTGCTTCATCATCTCCGTCCAGGACTCCATCGACGACATCTGGCAGCTCATGTCGGAGTCCGCGCGCCTCTTCAAGTACGGCAGTGGGGTAGGGGCCGACTGGTCCAGGCTCCGCTCCAGCAAGGAAAAGCTCTCCGGCGGCGGCACCCCCTCCGGACCCGTCTCCTTCATGCGCGTCCAGGACGCCACCGGCGGCACCATCAAGTCCGGCGGTAAGACCCGCCGCGCCGCCATCATGCAGACCCTCAAAGTCTGGCACCCGGACATCCTTGACTTCGTCGAAGCGAAGCAGGAGGAGGAAAAGAAGGCCTGGGCGCTCATCGAGGAGGGCTACGACGGCTCCTTCAACGGCCCCGCCTACGGCTCCGTCGCCTTCCAGAACGTCAACCAGTCCGTCCGCGTCACCGACGGCTTCATGCAGGCCGCCGAAAAGAAGCAGCCCTACGGCCTCCGCACCGTCCTGGACGGCCACGTGATCGAGGAGGTCGACGCCCGCAAGCTGCTCCGCCAGATCGCCGAAGGCACCCACGTCTGCGGCGACCCCGGCGTCCAGTACGAGGACACCATCCAGCGCTGGCACACCTGCAAGAACACCGCTCCGATCAATAGCAGCAATCCCTGCAGCGAGTACATGTTCTTGGACAACTCCGCCTGCAACCTCGCCAGCCTCAACCTCCGCAAGTTCCAGAACGAGGACGGCAGCTTCGACGTCGAGCGCTTCCGCGCCGCCAGCCGCATCTTCATCACCGCCATGGAGATCCTGGTCGACAACGCCGGCTACCCCTCCCACGACATCGCCCAGAACTCGCACGACTACCGCCCCCTCGGTCTCGGCTTCGCCAACCTCGGCGCCCTCCTCATGGCCATGGGCCTCCCGTACGACAGCGACCAGGGCCGCGCCGTCGCTGCCGCCGTCATGGCCGTCGAGCACTGCGAGGCCTATGCCCGCTCCGCCGAGATCGCGGCCAACCCGAAGATCGGCCCCTTCAACGGCTACGCCGACAACGCCGAGCCCATGCTCGACGTCATGCGCATGCACCAGGCCGCCGTCGAGGAAGTCGACCCAAGTTGCCCGGACTACCTCGTTCAGGCCGCCCGTGAGTCCGCTGCCCGGATGGTCGCCCTCGGCGAGCGCCACGGCTACCGCAACGCCCAGGCCACCGTGCTCGCCCCCACCGGCACCATCGCCTTCATGATGGACTGCGACACCACGGGCATCGAGCCCGACATCGCCCTCGTCAAGTACAAGCTCCTCGCGGGCAAGGGCGACGGCATGCTCAAGATCGTCAACCAGACCGTCCGCGACGCCCTCACCCACCTCGGCTACAGCGACGACGAGCGCCAGGACATCCTCGCCTACGTCGACGCCAACGACACCATCGAGGGCGCCCCGCACCTGAAGGAAGAACACCTCCCCGTGTTCGACTGCGCCTTCAAGCCCTTCAAGGGCCACCGGGCCATCCAGTACGCGGCCCACCTCAAGATGATGTCCGCCGTCCAGCCCTTCATCTCCGGCGCCATCTCCAAGACGGTCAACATGCCCGAGGACTCCACCGTCGAGGAGATCATGGACGCCTACGCCCAGGGCTGGAAGCTCGGCCTCAAGGCCGTCGCCATCTACCGCGAGAACTCCAAGCGCAGCCAGCCCCTCTCCACCTCGAAGGGCGGCAACACCAAAGGCAAGGAGGCCGCCGC